>NZ_JBFTIL010000006.1:0-236554 GCF_056394745.1 Paenarthrobacter sp. 10N417 | reverse complement strand
GAATCAACCTGCTGTGTGCAGCGATCGCGTACTACATCCTGGAACGTCGCCTGATCGCCGCCCAAGGCAAGGACGGGGCCCTTGCCCGGGCTGTCGGCCGGGACTGGAAAGGCAAAGCATCCCCCGTGATCTATATGGCCGGCATCGCAGCCACCCTGGTCCAGCCCCTGTTCGGGATCGCCATGTTCACCGTTGTGGCGCTGATCTGGCTGGTCCCGGACCGCCGGGTTGAGCACTTTGTCGCCAGGGCTCATCAAAGCGATAACGGCGTCGGCTAATCGGCTAACGCAGAGATTCGCGCGCCGAAAATGAGGAACCTGCTTCTGGTGCTGCTGCTCGACAGACAAGTTGGCAGATGGGAGTCTGGACCCGGACAGGTCATGGCCATCATTTGGAACTGAGGTAAAGACGTGAATTCCGCCGCTGCAATCCCTGTTACCGCCATCCGTGTGGCCGAGCTGGTTCCCGAAGGCGAACCCATGCCGGTCTACGTGCACGTTATCGACCACCCCGACGCGCGTGTACTCGTGGACACAGGCATGACTCAGCTTCATCCCGCCGTCGCCGACATGGACCCGCGCCTTTACCCGCTAAAGGAACAGGACTTCGACATCAGCAGCGTCGACATCGTGGTCAACACTCACCTGCACTTCGACCACTGCGGAGGCAACCACCTCTTCGCGGGCAAGCCCATCTACGTCCAACGCCAGGAACTCGACGACGCCCGCAACCAAGACGACTACACCATCCCTGAATGGGTGGACCCGCCAGGGATGCACTACGTACCGGTCGACGGCGAGTTGGAACTGCTTCCCGGACTACGACTCCTTTCAGCGCCAGGCCACACCCGGGGCTCACAAATCGTTGTCATCGATGGAGAAGAAGGCCCTACCGTCATCGCTGGAGACACAGCAGTTTGGTTCGATGAACTGGACAACCCCCGCACAGAGGGCCAGCTGCTGGTGCGTTCCCTGAACCCTGAAATGGTTTGGCTCACCCACGCGCACAAGCCATGGCTCCGCTCTATCCGAGTTGTTGAATCGGACAAAAACTGAAAGAAAATTTGTCGAAGTTGATGTCCAGCGTGGTGGCGAAGCGGCGGATGATGAGGCAAAACCCTTTTAGGAGATCCTCATGACCGTTCGACTCATGGAAACTTTGTCTCAACTTCAGCCTCGGATGCTCGAGGATTTGGAACTGCTGGTGTCTTCAGAATCGCCATCAACGCAGCCGATGGAGCTGGTTGCAGCTGCCGAAAAGGTCTCAGCTGTTGGAAAAAGTCTGCTAGGGAGTGAGCCTGTCTATCTCCCCGGCGAAGGATGCACGCACCTGTTGTGGAGTTTGGGTGTTAAGCCTCGCATTCTCATCGTGGGTCACTACGACACTGTTTGGCCCGTCGGTACTACCAGTCGGTGGCCCTTTTCCGTGGATGGCGACAAAGCAACGGGGCCTGGGTCCTTCGACATGAAGGCCGGGATCGTGCAGGCGTTTTACGCGGTTCATGCACTGGGCAACCCGGATGGAATACAGATCCTTATTACCGGAGATGAGGAGACCGGGTCGGCTTCTTCCCGTAGTGCGATTGAGAAGCTTGCCGCCGAAGTGGAAGCCGTTCTGGTACTCGAGGCAAGCTTGGATGGGGCGTTCAAAACGAGCCGCAAAGGTTCGGGAATGTACCGACTTCATGTCCGTGGGCGTGCCTCGCATGCTGGCCTTGAGCCGGAGGCCGGGATAAACGCCACCGTCGAGATCGCTCAACAGATTCATTTGATAGATGACCTGCAGGACATTGCCAGGGGCACGTCTGTTACACCCACCACGCTTCGTTCAGGTGAAGCATCCAATCAGGTTCCGCCTTCAGCCTGGCTGGACATTGACGTGCGTGCCACCTCAATGTCTGAGTTGGAGCGGGTTGACGCTGCTTTGAGGTGTCTGCAGCCCAAGCTGGACGGTGCAGTCCTCCAAGTTGAGGGAGGGATTGACAGAGGACCACTTGAACAAGGCCGGGCGTCAGCTCTGTTTGATCGTGCCAGTGAGGTAGCCGCCGTTTTGGGTCTGCCTCCGCTCCGCGGAGTGATGGCCGGGGGCACTTCCGACGGAAACTTAACCGCAGCTTTGGGAATACCTACCCTTGATGGTTTGGGGGCTGTTGGTGCCGGCGCGCACAGCGAGGGAGAATGGGTCCAGATCAGCGCCATGCCCGAGCGGGCTGCGTTGCTGGCCGGACTCGTCGACTCTTTGTTGGCGCGTCCCATCGAGGGCAGTACAAACCACTAGGAGTGTTTGGCATGAGCGGAGCCGCTTCGCCTCCATACACCTCTTTGAGCGAGCTGCTGGCGGCTCTGGGTCCTTTGCTGTTGACTCCTTATGGTCCGCGCGACGGCTCTTTGCCAGCAGACCCGGATGTCCGGGCGTCGGTTGTTTGGGATCCATTGGAGGAAGTCCCGCCTATCAAGGGCGGTGTTCTTCTCATGACGGGCGCGTCCTTGGCGCCCGACGCTGCATCGTCCGCCATCAAGGAAGCGGCAGAGCGCGAGTACGCGGCCGTCGTCTTGAAGTCTCGTGACTCGGCCAAGGAAACAATAGATATTTCGGGTGCCGGGAAGGTCCAGGTGCTCGTTGCTCAAGATGACGCCTCCTGGAACTCGCTTCATGCGCTGATCAGCGCCGCTGTTTCTGATCCGGCAGAAATGCGGACTGCCTCTATCGCGGATATCGCTCCCGGTGATTTGTTCAGTCTGGCGAATGCGATAGCTGCGATGGCGGGAACTGCCATCACGATTGAGAACGTCAATCGAGAAGTGGTGGCGTATTCAAATATTGCCGATCAGGGTACGGACGATAGCCGACGCGATGCGATTCTGGGGCGTGCTGTGCCGGACTTGCCTTGGTACTTGGCGCGGTACCGAGCTGTGGCCATGGCGACCACCCCGGTCTTTTTTGACCAGGAACATGGCGCCTTGGAGCGAGTGGCAATGCCTGTAAGAGTCGGATCAAGGCTGGTTGGCTCGTTGTGGGCTTTTGACGAAGGCGGCACCAGAAGCGAAGAAATCGCCAGCGTACTCGCCGATGCTGCACCCATTGCATCCCTGCACCTTTTACATGCGGCCAGCGCATTCAGTTTGCAGCGCCATCGGCGCGGCGAATTGCTGACGGCCGCCCTGGGTGGCGTACAAATGGAGCCTGGGGCCGCACTCACCCTTGAGAAGCAGATGCCGGTGGTGTTGATCGGTTTCGCGAACGCCGTCGAAACTGGAGCTGATATTGACCTGGGCAGGATCGCAGACATCGTCGCGCTGAACGCCGAAGCGGTTCGGAGAGCCGCTTCCTGCACCGTGCTCGCGAATCGGGTGTTTGTGCTCATTCCCGGGGCGGACCAGTTGACCGACGAGCGAATCAGGAATTTCCTTACGGCCTCACAGCGTGCCGCAGCCGGTACGGCGGAAGTTCATCTCCGATGCGCTTACTCCGGGCCACTGCATACAGTTGCCGACTTAAAAGGAGCACATACCGACATCGAAACAGCCTTCCGGTTTCAGAATATCGAAGCCTTGGATGAAGCCATGTCCACTGAAAAAGATCGCCACCGGATTTTGCTGCAGGAGCTTTCTGAAGGAACGGTCGCTGCTCCCGAGCGATTGCTGGGATCTGTCCGAGAGATCCTTGACTACGATGCAGCCAACGGCACGAAGTACGCTGCCACGTTATTGGCGTTTTTAGACACCTTTGGCGATAACCGTAGGGCAGCGGAGTTGATGATGGTCCATGAAAATTCGCAGCGTTACCGTATGAGGCAGCTGACAAAGAAGTTTGGAATCGATGTGGACAACCCGGGCCAACGCCTCATCATGTGGCTACAGCTCCACCTGCGCCGGCGGGAACGGCTTTAACGCGCCCTTCCCGCCTTCACCCGACGCATTTGTTCCAGTCGTCCAAGCAGTACCTACATCAACCATTCCTGTTCCACGCTGACCGATTCCAAGTAGTCCAAGTCAATGACTGCTCCGGTTCCGGGACCGTGTGGAACGCTTATGGTTCCAGACTCGATATGAAACTCCTGGCCTATGTCCTTGGTGTAGTAGCGTTTCGTGGCTGAAATATCGGATGGAAGGGTAAAACCCGGCAATGAAGCCAATTGCAGATTAGCTGCCCGACCAATCGCGGTCTCAAGCACGCCACCGCACCAAACGGGTATGCTCTGGGCGAGGCAGAGATCATGGATGGCCCGAGCTTCAAGGTAACCACCCACCCGTGCTGGCTTGATATTGATGATCTGTGCCGCCCCCATCTGAATTGCGGTAGCAGCGGAAGCACAGGAAGTAATGGATTCATCGAGGCAAATGGGCGTCTGCAGATAGCCTGCCAGCCGGGCGTGACCGCACAGCTCCTCCGCTGGAAGGGGCTGCTCCAACAAGAGGAGATCAAAGGTGTCCAGCCGGCGAAGCGTGCTGACGTCAGCGATCGTGTACGCCTGGTTTGCATCTACCTGAAGAAGCAGGTCCTCACCGAACTCGCGTCTAATGGCCCGGACCGGCTCAACATCCCACCCCGGAGCTATTTTCAGTTTTACGCGAGAATATCCCTCTGCAACGTACCCTTCGACTTGGCGGATCAAATCACTCAACGATTCACAAATACCTACTGAAACGCCGACCCTGATTTTCTCGCGGGAGCCACCAAGGTAGGACTTCATGGACATTCCGTGCGCGCGGAGTTCGGCATCAAGGATCGCGCTCTCAAGCGCAGCCTTAGCCAACGGGTTCCCGGGGACCCGCTTCATCGCCACATGCGCACCGGCCGCATCAATCGTGGGAATTTTCGCTAGCAACGGGACCAGTACCTCCGCGATGAGGAGTCGCGCTGATTCAAGGCGTTCCGGAAAATAGACCGGCTCGGCATCTGCTGCGCATTCGGCCCAACCTTCTGAGTTGTCTGTGACCCATCGGACCAGAAGCATCTCGCGCACTGACTCGCTGCCACGCGATGTCCTGAACTCGCCGGCAAGGGGCATGCGCACCCTTCGCAATTCAACCTTGAATGCCGCGCTCATTGTGCACTCACCGTGTCCAGCACGTAGTACCCGGAGCCAGAAACCGACACGGGCACCAAGTTCTGCGCTTCGGCTTCTTGCAGGACATCCGCCATGGAAACACGCCATCGCATTGCCAAAGCGTTGTCGTCAAGCCGCATCGACTCGATATCACGGGGGATCCAGACCCGCATCCGCGGTTGCGGTGCAATGCCAGAGCGTTGAGGGCTGCCGTTCTCCCCGGCGCGAAGGGCGATCGGTCCGTCGTCGTCCTCTGGGGTCGACGGAGTAGCCGACGCCAGGTCCCAACTCACGCATAGACGGTCCGTGCGGTCCATCCTGTTTAGAGAATCGTGCATGGGTGGGTAAAACTCCGGGATGTAATTCTGCACCCGTGCTCCCAAGCGCACGAGGTTGAAATGGGCGTTCCTGCGAATCAAGGGGTCGTAAGTCCACAACATCCGTTTGGCACCCCGCTCGAGAGACCAAACGCGCTGGGCGTATTTGAGTGCGATGCCCACTCCCCGACCAGCAAATCCCGGTTTTACTCCGGCAATGAGTGAGTACATCACTTCAGAGACGGGAGGCCCTGAGATCGCTACTGCGACGCCCACCACCTCCTCACCAGACAGGGCTCCGGTTACGCAGGCGTCCGCATGGCTCAAACTGCGGAGAAGATCGGAGGACAGCGGCGACGCGTCCCGGCTTGTGCCCCAGATGCCTGCCAGCAGGTCAGAGGCAGCAGCGAATTCGCCTTTTGAGGTTAGCGGCCGCAAAGAAAGCGCCGCCCTTGCTGCCGACTTCGCCGCAACGTCACGAGCGGATGCGAGGGGTTCTGAATCAGTTCTCATGCCCTCCATGTTCTAGGGCGGCAGCAGTCCGTCCTTTGTCGCGGACAACTAAATTGCGACGCATTTTTGTCTGGGAGAACCATTCGGCCGTCGATCTCCGATGCCAAGCTCAGTAGGCGCCTGCAGCAATAGTGGCCCAAGTCACGAGCCTCCCAAGGATCCGACTGGGCGCCCATCAACGAGTGTCCGCAGGCCCCCTTCACGAAAGGTACTAACGATGCGAATCAGCAATAAGTTGGCGCTCCTCACCGCAGCCCTGGTCATGTCTTCCGTCAGCGGCTGCACAACAGCGTCGCAAGGTGACGCTTCCGCGCAGAGCCCGGCAACGGCACCTGTCTCTTCAGCCAGCGAACAAGGCGGAGTAAATGAAGAAGCCCGTGCCCTGCTACCTCAGTCCATGCGGGACAAAGGCACGCTGGTGATGGCAACAGACCCCACGTATCCCCCGTTTGAATACTTTGACACCGACAACAAGACAGTCATCGGCTGGGACGTGGACATGGGCAATGTCCTGGCGTCCTCCCTCGGGCTCAAGGCGCAATATGTTCCAGCTACGTTCGACACGATCCTGCCGGGATTGGCCTCCAACAAGTACGACGCCGGCATGTCAGCCTTCAACGTCACGGAAGAGCGACAGAAGGTGGTCGACTTCGTTCCATACATCTCTGGTGGTTCCGGCATGGCCGTCCTACCCGGGAACCCGGCCAAACTATCGATGACCGCCGCTTCCTTGTGCGGTAAGAAGATCGCCGCACAAAAGGGCACCCACGAATCCCTCGACATCCTCCCGACCATGTCAGAGGAATGTACCGGCAGCGGCGAACAGGCAATCAATCAGGCTGTGTTTCCCACCCAGACAGACGCAAACCTTGCGCTCCTGTCAGGGCGGGTCGATGGCGTGATGGCAGACAGTATTCCTTTGAGCTATCAAGGAGCACTTGCCGAGAACAAATTCGAGTTGGCGGCTGGTGGCGACTACGAGCCGAGGCTCACTGGTATTGCCCTGAACAAAGAGTCCGGCTTGCGCCCGGCGATCACCGCTGCCATGAAAGCAATTGTGCAGAGCAAAACATACTCCGACATCAACAAGCGCTGGGGAATCCCCTCCGGGTCCAGTATCACCGCTGATCAGATCTCCGAATAAGAGCCACAGTAGACAAGGGATATCCAATGGGAGCAACAACACTTCCGATAGAAACGCCGCAGAGGTCTCTTGATGAGTTCACCACGGTGAAGGCAAAGTATATTGGCCGCTGGGTTTCAGGAGCCTTGATTCTGGTACTTGCCGCGCTGGCATTGCAGTCAGTAGTGACCAATCCCCGTTTCGGGTGGGAAACGGTGGGTAAGTACATCCGTGATGTTTCAATTGTGAACGGCATAGCCGTCACATTGATGCTCACAGCTGTTTCCATGGTGATCGGAATCGTCCTGGGCGTGGTCCTGGCCGTCATGAGGCTCTCCCCTAACCCCGTGATCCGTGCCGCAGCATCAACGTACGTAAACTTCTTCCGAGGCACGCCGGTTTTGGTCCAACTTCTCTTCTGGTACAACCTTGCGGCGCTCTACCCGGTGATCAGTTTCGGCATGCCTGGAGTGGCCCTGGACGCGAACCAGTTCATCACCCCGATAACAGCAGCGATACTTGGTCTCGGTCTGAACCAAGGAGCGTACATGTCCGAAATCGTACGCGCAGGAATTCTCTCCGTAGACCATGGCCAGGCAGAAGCAGCAGGCGCCCTGGGAATCAGCCGCTTCCGCACTATGCAGCGCATTATCTTGCCCCAAGCCATGAAAGTCATCATTCCCCCCACCGGAAATGAAACCATCGGCATGCTCAAAACCACATCCTTGGTGTCAGTGATCTCTGTCCCGGAACTTCTCTACTCGTCACAAATCATCTACGCCAGGACCTTCGAAACCATACCGCTGCTGATTGTGGCCAGTATCTGGTACATCATCATCACCTCCGTCCTGAGCATCGGCCAGTACTACCTGGAACGCCGGTACGCCAAAGGCAACCAACGCAACCTCCCCCTCACCCCTTGGCAGAGCCTCACGCTTTTCTTCAACACCCACCATCGGCCAACCAGAAAAGGCGGTATACGATGACCAGCACCACGACCCAACCGGCCGGAGCAGTCACTGGACCGCGAAGCATGATCAAAGCAGAAGGCGTGGAGAAAAACTACGGTTCGCTCCACGTCCTCAAGGGAATCAACCTGGAAATCGACGCTGGCGAGGTAGTCTGCCTGATCGGCCCTTCAGGATCAGGCAAAAGCACCCTGCTGCGCTGCATCAACCACCTCGAACGGATCAATGGCGGCCGTATGTGGGTCGACGGAAAAGTCATTGGATATGACATCAAAGGCAACAAGTTACACGAACAAAAAGACGCCGACATTCGGCGCAGCCGCGCGGACATCGGCATGGTTTTCCAACACTTTAACCTCTTCCCCCACATGACCGTGCTGGAAAACCTTATCGAAGCGCCCCGACAGGTTCTGAAGCAAAGGAAAACAGAAGTCACCCCGCGAGCACTCCAACTACTGGAACGCGTCGGCCTGGCAGACAAAGCAAACGCGTACCCACGCCAACTCTCCGGTGGCCAACAACAACGCGTCGCCATCGCCAGGGCCCTGTGCATGGAACCAAAACTGATGCTCTTCGATGAACCCACCTCCGCACTGGACCCTGAACTGGTCGGAGAAGTCCTCAAGGTCATGAAAGACCTCGCCCAATCAGGCATGACCATGGTGGTGGTTACCCACGAAATGAACTTCGCCCGCGACGTCGCTGACCGCGTCGTATTCATGGCAGAAGGCGCCATCATCGAACAAGGCCCAGCACAACAAATCATCCGCAACCCACAAAATGAACGCACCCAAACATTCCTCAACTCCGTCCTCTGACTTTCCAGAGAAAGGCTTCGATGTGTTCGGAAGTATCCATCTGATGATGGATTCCGCTGTTGCCGTTGCTGGGGCCGGTCCCGGGATGGCCAGAAAGGGTCTCCTGTGAAGCCGATTCAGGGTTTAGAACCGCGCTTTCATGAGGTCCACGAGCATCAGAACTACAGGCAGAGTGCCCATGGCAAGCACGGTTTGTGTACCTGTTATCGCTGCCATAAGGCGGACATCACCGCCCATCCGGCTGGCCAGGACGTAGGCTGAGGGCGCCGTCGGGATGGCGCAGATCAGCACGATACTGCTGAGGCCGGCTCCCGCGGCGCCTAAGGGTATGGCAATGGCGGCAGCCGAAAGCGGAAGCACGACGAGCTTCAGTAGAGAAACTGCCGCAATATCGGCTGTATCCCGCCATCGAATGTCAGCGTGGAGCGCCGCCCCGGCAATGAGCGTTCCGCAGGCGAGGGCGGGGGCGGCCAGCATAGTGAGTGCCGCGGACACAAACTCCGGAAGAGGCAAGTCCGCCAGGTTAAGAAGCAGTCCCAGAGCGCAGCTTTGGATGAGCGGATTTTCAAGCAACTCCCGCCACAGCGGCCTGCGGCGCACCAAGGCCAGCTTGTCGCCGTATGCGGACAATGTTCCCACGCAGATCACATTCACCAATGGCACAACAACAGCGCTGGCTAGGGCGAAGGTAGCCACTCCCTCCTGGCCGTGGAGCGCGCCGGCAAAGGTGAGGCCAACATAGGTGTTGATTCGGACAGCGCCTTGCACCAGTGAAGTCAACCGGGGGCCATTGGTGCGAAGCATGCGAGCCGAGCCGATGACCAATGCAGCAATAACGGCAATCGGCACGCCGACGCTCAGGAGGAGCGGCCCTACGGGAACGATGCTCAGATCCGTGCCTGCGATGGATGAGATGAACAGCGCCGGAGTAAAAACCTTGTAGCTCAACCATTCCATGCCGCCCCAAAACCCGGAATCAACGAGGAACTTCCGTCGCAAGACCGCCCCAAGAACAAGAAGCGATACAACAGGAATAATTGCGGTGGTTACGAGCAGCATATGGAAAACTGTGCTGCAATGGGTTAGTGCAGTTCAACCATGACAACATGACGGGTCCTGAATTGGCAGTAGACCTGGTCAACCTTGCCGGCGGACCCGACTGGAGCGTTGAGCGTGTCCTGCACATTCTGGACGAGCATCAAATCCGGAAGACCTCGTCTTTGACCGCCAATTCAGCCGAACGCCTCCGGCAATGGGCCCTGATGCTGCGGAAGGCCTTCGACGCAACAGATGCCGAAGGGCTTTGCAGGGCGATCAATTCACTCTTGGAGGCCGGGACCAGCCGGGCCTATCTGAGCACTCACGACGGACTGCAACCTCACCTGCACTGGGCGCCCGAAGAGGAGGATGTTGTAGCGCGCGTCAAAGCAGTAACAGCCGGAGGCCTTGCACTGTTCACTGTCGAATCTGCGGGAAAAAGAATAGGGGCTTGCACCCGCCAAGGCTGCGAAACAGTGTTTGTGGATACTAGCCGCAACGGCAGGCGCTCGTACTGTTCCGCCAAGTGCGGCAATTATGATGCTGTCCAGCGCCATCGACAGGGAGCCCCCAGCAAGTAATTCAGCCTTCCGCACCGCCACGCCAGATGCTCAAAACCAACGCTTTACGGCCTGACGGCCTTTACGGCATGGGTCGCGTGCCGGGACGATCGTCGTAGGCGTCCCGCGCGGCCAGTACCTCGTTGATGTGCTCTTCGGCCCAGCGCCCCAGCGCCGTCAGCGGCTCACGCAGGCTGTGGCCCAGCGTAGTGAGTTCGTACTCCACGCGCGGCGGCATCTCGTTGTATGCGGTTCGCTCGATAATCCCGTCACGCTCCAAATCCCGCAACGTATCGGCCAGGACCTTGCCGCTGATGCCATCTACTTCTTCGCGGAGTTCGCCAAACCTCAAAGAGCCCTTGCTGAGGGCAATGACGATCATTGCCGTCCACTTGTTGGCGATCTTAGCCAGGGAAGTACGTGAGGGGCACGTGGCCACCATGATGTTCCAAACCGGCGCATCCAATCAAACCCAGCTCCTTTAGTTACGTTGATGTAACAGGTTACCGAATGTAACCATGGCTGCGTAATCACAACTGAAGGAGAACTGATGAATGATCAGACGCCGGCGGCCGTGGCCGCCTCGTACTTCGAAGCCCTTGGCCGGGGGGACGTGCCAGCAGCCATGGCGCTGCTGAGTCCTGACGTGGTGTGGCACCAGCCGGGGTCCAACCGCTTTTCCGGTGACCATAAAGGGCTCGACGGCGTAGGTGCCTTGCTGGGCGGGATGATGGAAGCCAGCCAAGGGACCTTCCAATTGGCTGTTACCGGGCCGGCAATGGTCAACGGTGAGCTCGTAGCCGTCCCGGTCACGTTCTCGGGCACGCGGACCGACGCCTCCATGGACATGGCGGGCGTAGACCTTCTCACTGTCCGTCAGGGGAACATCGTAGACGTCCGTTTGTTCTCGGCCGATGGCGCGACGGAAGACTCATTCTGGGGACAGGCCTAGATACAACAGGCGTCCTGACCAGGACACTGCCCCGGACTGCCAGCGCGGCAGGACAATTTCTGCGACGACATCGTCACAGGGCTGCTCATGGGAGTTTCCGGGCCGGGCTTCGAAGCCCTGCCCGGAACTCACGCATGGTCCTAGTTCAGTGCAGTGGTGACTTTCACGGGGTTGGCAAGGGTGTCGCGGATTGGCGAGGTCGCTTCCAGTGCCTTGACGAGGTCCTGAAGATCTTCTCGTGGAGTGCCCGGGCTTTCGAGCTCCACGTTGACCGTGATGTGTTCTGCGCCCTTTCGGACGGACTCGTCGATGCCGAGGAATCCACTCAGATCGATATCGAACCCGAGGGTGAGCCGAATCTCCTCCAGGGTGATGTTGCGAGCTGCGGCGAGTGAGGCAAGGGTAACCATGTAGCAGCCGGCGAGTCCTTTGAGGATGTATTCAGCAGGGCTGACGGCAGTGTCTGTGCCGAGCAGCGAGATGGGCTCGTCACTATGCAGTGTGTACTTTCCACGTCGTGAGTTATCCGGTACGCCTGCCTGCAGCAGCGGGCCTGTTTCGGTCTTCGCTGTCAGACCGCCTGCGGACTCGCTGTTCATGGTAAAAGTGACGCGGCCGAGTTCACGCTGGGCGCTGACAGCCTCGACGGTTGCCTGGATAGCAGCGAGGTCGGCGAACGGCTTCGTGGTGGTGCTGGTGTTCATTTTTTCTCCTTGATTTATTTGACGATTTGTCTTGTACAGGGAAGGTGATTGATGCGTGCCTGGACGATTGCCCGCATGACTTGGCCGGGCAGAGTGATGCTCCAGTGCCTCATTTCGGGCATGACGGGGTAGGGAATTGTTCATTGCTGGTGATCCGGCGATGAGGAAGGCTTGAGTTCCAGGGAACGGGGTAACGCTGCCTTCTGTCGGGTTAGGCTGTCTCTTCGACCTCTCCGCCGAGTTCGTTGAGATAGTTGTAAATGGTGAAGCGGGTGACTCCGAGTGCCGTCGCCGCTGTCTCGGCAGCCTGCTTTACGAGGAAGAATCCACGACGTTCCAGCTCCGCCACGACCTGCACTTTGTGTTCCTTGCGCATTTGCTCAACGGGGACCCCAATGGCGGCGATCGCCGCCTCGACGAGCTTGGAGCTGAGCTCCTCCACACTGTGCGGGAAGTACTCGCTCCCCTGGGGGCCGACCGACGCTGCCCTGTTCGCGGTCGCGGTCGCCAGCATGGAGCTGCCGTCGTGGCCGAGAACGAAGCGGTCCAAGGCTGAGCGGAGCGTGACCCAGGCCGATACGTCAGCATTCAGACACAGAGCCGCGGCGGCTCGGCCTTCCTTGTCGATGTAAATGATCGTCGTGCTTTGGAGGATTCTCCCGTCGAGCAGTTGTGAGCGGTAGCCGATCTCATGGGAGAAGTCGCCGGCTGCCACACGTTCGAGCAATTTGTCGGTAGGCGGGTCTCCGATCTGGCGGCGAGTAACGTCTCCGGCGATAGCACGAACGGTGTTAGGGATTCGCTGCAGATCATGAAGGACAACCTCGGTGGGCTGAGGCACCGCGGCCTGAAGGGGTGCCACCAGGAGCTCGAGGACGCGGTTGATGGACTCGGCGTCCATGCCCTGCAGCGCGTCCGGGGATGGAGCTGTTGAGCCGACCGAACCAATCTGGGTCATCATTGTTGTCCTTCCGATTAGCAGGCGGTCCAGGTTCCCGGACTCGCCATAAATTTCTGCCTTTTTGTTGAAGCGTATCCGCTAGGGCCGCAAGCAGCCTGAGATAGACCTTCTTCGTTCAACATGCTGTTGCAACTAAGGAAGCTTCAGTCAACGTGGGCGGCTCGCCCCATCCGAGTGATGGCTTCGGTGAGATTGGTCTGGGAAGTGGCAAAGTTAAGGCGAACATGTCCTGCCCCACCCGTGCCGAAGACATGGCCGGAGCTCAGAGCGACCCTAGCCTTGTCGAGGAACATCCTGGCCGGCCCGGCAAGGTCGGAAACGGTAGCGAGGCCCTCGTGCCCGGCTGACGAATCGAGGGCCAGATGGCTGCAATCCAGCCAAGCCAGGTATGTCCCTTCGGGAGCAGCGTACCCGACCCCGGGAAGATGCTCGGCGAGCAGCTTGCCGAGGAGGGCCCTGTTCGCATCGAGGCCTCGGAGGAGGGCATCCAGCCACTCTTCACCATCACGGAATGCGGCGGTCTGGGCGATCACACCCAGATGGCTCGGTCCGTGGCTGACCTCTTCGGGCATGCGCTCCAGATCATCGGCAGCATCGGGCCCGGCGATTGCCAGTGCTGCCTTGAGGCCGGCAAGGTTCCAGGCTTTTGACGCCGAAGTGAGCGCAAACGCGTTCTCCGCCCCGGGCACGCTCAGATACGGCGTGAACGTTGCTCCCGGAAGGACGAGCGGGGCGTGGATCTCGTCCGAGACAACCCGGACCCCATATTTGTGGGCGAGGGCGGCGACAGCTGCGAGCTCTTCAGGGCTGTGGACCACCCCGGTCGGATTATGGGGATTGCTGATCAGGTACGCGGCATTCCGTCCGGATGAGCGCGCGCGCTTGAAAGCTTCCTCGAGGGTGGCGAGGTTGATCCGGAGATCCTGTCCTAGCGGCGCCTCAACGATCCTGCGCGAATCATGGGTGATGAAAGCATAGAAAGGCGCATACACCGGGGAGTTGACGACGACTGCGTCGCCTGGGTCTGTAATCAGACGCAGGATCTCGACTACGCCCATCATCACGTCAGGCACGACGGCGGTGCGCTCGACTGCCAGCCCATCCCAGCCCCAGCGCCGGTAAGCGAACGCACTTATGGCTTCCGCGAACTCCGTCCCTGCAGGGTATCCGGTGTCTCCAGCGTCGATGGCTTCGTGCAGCGCTTCCGAAACCGGCGGCGCGAGCCGGACGTCCATCTCAGCAACCCACAGAGGCAGCACGTCGGAGGGATGAGTGCGCCATTTCATGCTCATGCGCTGGCGGAGCTGTTCGAGGGAGAGCTCCTCAAGCGGGTTCCCGACTGCCGCGATGCTGGCGGTTTGAGTCTTCTCGGCTGTCCTTAGCACTGCACAGTCATTTCAATCTCGACACATGCACCCAGCGGCAGCGAGGCTACTCCCACTGCCAGCCGCGCATGGTGGCCTTTTTCTCCCAAGACATCGACGGCGAGCCACGACGCGCCATCGACCACTGCGGGTGCATCCACGAATCCTTCCCCTGCTGAGACGTACCCTCCGATCCTGGCGATACCCTTCACGGCGTCCAACGATCCGAGTTCATCGCGGACGACATCCAGACATCGTCTGGCAGCAAGCACTGCAGCCTCACGCGCCTGCTCGACTGTAACTTCCTGGCCTACGCGCCCGGGATACAGCAAGCCGCCATCTCCGATAGGGAGTTGGCCGGAGACAAAGAGTAAATCCCCCACCCGGACCGCGCGTTCATAGAGCGGTGTGGACGTAACGGATTCAGCCATAAGAAACCTTCCAGACGTTCGAGAGACGGACGCGGCACAGCAGGTACGCCACACCGATCCAACTCAAAGTGTATTCAACACAAAGTTTGAGTAAAGCGGAACTTTCCACAATTATTACACATTTCGTTTACATGCGGAAGGCCGAGCCAACGCTAAATCAGTCCCTGCAAACTGCACATTTCTAGGCATACCCGCCCTCAAGGTCGAAAACCATTCCAACAAACTGTTGATCTTTTGATGTGACTTGCCGCATACTCTCAACTGTGATTTGAATCCCCGGTACTTCGGTGTTCAGGTCTTCCATATCGCATTCTGCCCATTACAGCCCTACCGCGGGCGCCCAGAACGGCAATCCCCTCAAATGCCTGCCCAGACCCCCAACTCCGGCGGTCACTCCGTAGACCATCAGGCCCAATTCAGGTTTCAACCAACAGGAAGGCTTCCCATGTCGATTCAGCCGCCCGTCACAGACTCGGGACACGCGCACTCACCCGATCCCGTCCTGCACGCCGAGGATGCCGGCTACCAGAAAGGACTCAAATCCCGACAAATCCAGATGATCGCTATCGGGGGTGCGATCGGCACCGGCCTGTTCCTCGGCGCAGGTGGCCGACTTGCCGCAGCCGGGCCATCACTCTTCATCGCCTACGCGATCTGTGGGGCCTTCGCCTTCCTGATCCTGCGCGCCCTGGGCGAACTCGTACTGCACCGACCGTCGTCGGGCTCGTTCGTCTCCTATGCCAGGGAATTCTTCGGCGAGAAGGCAGCGTTCACCGTCGGATGGTTCTACTGGCTGGTTTGGGCTGCGACGACGATCGCCGACACGACCGCTGCCGCACTCTACATGAGCTTCTTCGGCAGGTACGTCCCCTGGATCGCCGCGGTCCCACAGTGGAGCTGGGCACTGATCGCCCTGGTGCTCGTCCTCGCCCTCAACCTTGTCTCCGTCAAGGTCTTCGGGGAGATGGAATTCTGGTTTGCCCTCATCAAGGTCACCGCACTGGTCGCGTTCCTCCTCGTGGGCATCTATTTCGTCGTCTTCGGCACTCCTACCGGTGGCGCGGTCGGATTCCAGCTCATCTCCGACAACGGCGGAATCTTCCCGAACGGCGTTCTGCCGATGGTCCTGCTCATGTCGGGAATCATCTTTGCCTACGGCTCAATTGAGCTCGTCGGCACTGCCGCCGGCGAGACCGAGAACCCAGCCAAGGTCATGCCGAAGGCGATCAACGCCGTCATCGCCCGCATCGCGCTCTTCTACGTCGGATCCGTCGTCTTGCTCTCACTGCTGCTGCCCTACACCGCTTATGAAAAGGGCGTCAGCCCGTTCGTGACGTTCTTCAGCTCAATCGGCATCAACGGCATCGACTCCATCATGAACCTCGTTGTGCTCACAGCTGCCCTGTCTTCGCTGAACGCCGGGCTCTACTCCACCGGACGCATCCTACGCTCGATGGCCGCCGCCGGCTCAGCGCCGAGATTCGCACTTCGAATGAACAAGGCCGGCGTGCCCTACGGCGGCATAGCCATCACGGCAGCAGTCTCCTTCCTCGGTATCCCGCTGAACTACATCGTCCCGGGCGACGCATTCGAGATCGTCCTCAACATTGCGGCCGTTGGCATCATCGTCGCGTGGGCCGCGATCGTCCTGTGCCAAATCCAATTTCAGAGGTGGGCCAGGAAAGGGTGGACCCAACGTCCCTCCTTCCGCATGCCCGGAGCCCCGTTTACGGGCTATCTAACCATTGCCTTCCTAGCCGTGGTCCTTGTCATGATTCTTATAGACTCCCCGTTGACCGTGGTCGTAACCGCAATCGCGGTAGCGCTCATGATCGCAGGCTGGTACGCATGCCGCGGGCGGATCCGCGAGATTGCCGCTGCACGCGACGGCCACACCGGAGCGGCGCCCATCGTCACCCAGGCCACAGGGCGGCAGCCGTAAGGTGCGTATCGAACGAGGTGGATGACCATAGCCCCGGCAATGGTCATCCGCCCGTTCCCTGAACCCTGCAATGGTTTGGCTCACGCACGAGCACAAGCCATGAACCCCGGAATCAACAGCCTCCCGGTGAACCAACACCAACTCCAATGCGCGAAGGAACTCGGAGCGTCCGCGGCTGATCACGGAAGCCGCAACTGGAAGTAGAATTCTGAGACCAACCAACGGAACGCATTGCCCTACGGCCGTCTGGGGCTCCATTCCATGTTCCGTAAGACTTGTACGGACAGTTTGCGTCGGGCCTATGCAATGGGCGAGACGGTGTTGTCCGGGTCCTGGCTTCGCCGGCCGACCACCACCCAGATGGCTACACAGTCCTCGGTGAATGGATTGCTAAGCCGGTGTGGGAGGGACGATAAGAAATTGATGCTGTCCCCGGCGTTAAGCGTTCCCGACGAGGAGCCTGCCTCCACGTGGAGCCTTCCTTCAAGGATGTGGAAGTACTCATGCCCACCATGCCGCATGAGGTTGTCCGGCGGGCAGGATTCTGTGCCGCTTCGGTACGTCACGCGAAGCAGCTCCACGCTGGGGTCGTTCTCAGCGGTCAGCCGCTCCCAGAGGACACCGTCGACTCGTAGTTTTGGACGGTCCCTCGCTTCAAGCAGCCCTGGGAGTGGATTGGCCGCCATGGAGGTCACTGAATGGGTGACCCGGTGCTGGTCCTCCGCGGACTTGGTTTCCGCTTCCCCGGTTGCGACGGCGGTGTCAGCCATCCGGAGGTTCGTTACTGGAGACGGAATACTCAACAGGGCCCCATCCTGCATCAGGGTGTCCAGTGACAGGCCCAATTCGGAGACGAGGGCGTAAAGGGTTCCCACGGACGGTGACGTGCGGCCAAGCTCGATTTGTGAAACGAGGCTGGCGGAAACGTCTGCGCGGCGCGCGAGTTCGCGCAGGGACAGCCTGACGCTTTGCCGGGCATTCCGGAGCCGACTGCCAAGCTGTGTGGCCGCGTCCGATCGTTCCTCGGGGGCTGGTGCGCTCACGGTGTTCCGCTTCTTCTTAGGGTGCTTGTCGTGTTTGACCCACGCGCTGCCTCTTGCGGGCAGCGCGTGGGCCGGGAGTATTCAGAAAGCTCAGTCGCTTCAGACCTTTTCGGACTGCTCTGCGGCGATCAACTGGGACGCTGCCTCGAGTGTTGCCGCCGCCGAATCGTGGGCGCGGGCCAGGGCCCGGTCCAAGGGCAGGATCCGGTGTGATTCCGCGAGTATTTCCACACCCCAGTGACCCCGCCAGCCGGCGTCATAGATTGCCTTGACGAAGCTGACGGTGTCCAGGTCTCCCTCGCCGGGGTAGAGCCTCTCGTTGATCGTGTCTTCCCAGAGCGAACCGACAACGTCCTTGCGGGCATCATCGATTTCGACAATGAAGACCTTGTCCATCGGCAGGATGGAGGACAGATCTTCATAACGGGTCCCGCCGCGGCTGGTGTGCCAGGTGTCGACGGTGAGTCCGCCGTGCGGGTTGTTGACTTCGTTGATGAACTTCGCGCCGATTTCGATCGTCTTAAGGTTGTTCATCGGCATCGGTTCCAGGGCGACCCGCGTGCCTGCTTCGCCGGCTTGGGTGGCGAGCCGGTCGAATTCCTCGTGGAATGCGATCTCATCGACGGGCGCCGGTTCACCTTCGAGAGCAAGCTCCGCGCCGATCTTGATGGTCTTGACGCCGAGAATCTCCGCGGCGTTGAAAAGGATCTTGCGCCAGCGATCGGATTCCTCCCGTTCAGGGCCGTTCTTCCACCAATCGGCGAGGAATTCCATCTCGGCGTGGACGATGCCGTTGTCGTCCATCAGCTGGCGGAGTCCCTTAAGGCCAATGGTTTCTTCGATCTGTGGAAGGTCGGCGTGGATGAATCCAAGGCCTTTCCAACCGGCTTTGGCGGCGGCCTCAACCCGGGTCCGCACGTCAATGGGACTTGTTTCGTCGCCACGCAGCGGCGCTGCGTTTCCTGCCCAGGTCCAGCAGGAGGCCAGCAGGTCCCGGTTTTGAATGATGCTCGTGTCGTTCACATTCGTCCTTTGTTAGTTGGCTTTGGGGGTTGGGGAGCTTGGCCCGCCGTCGAGCGCTGTGTCGTCAGGGGCGAGCATGACCTTCGTTTCATGGCTGGAATCCTGTGCACGCTGCAGGGCTTCGTCCCCTCGGGAGAAGGGGACCACAGTGGAGACAATCTCACCGAGGTTCAGGCCCGAGTTGGCAACGAAACGGATCGCTGCCGGCCAAATTGCCACCGGCGCCCCGGTGGAGCTGGCGATTGTCAGGTTCCGTTCCTGGACAAGGCCCAATCGCGCGGGAGCGAATTTCGGAGTGGAGACACCCATCAGCAAGACACGTCCATTGTGGTCAGCGCTCTCGAGCGCAGCCGCTTGAGCCGCCGAGTTCCCGGAAGCCTCAATAACCACGTCTGCGAATGGCCGTCCGATGGCCTCTGATGCCGCAGTAGTGGTGTCCGGGTTCTCCAGGGGATTCACGGCAGCTTTTGCCCCCAGTTTCATCGCAGTGTCGCGACGAAGCGGACTGGGGTCGAACACGACGACGACCGCGCCTGCGGTGACTGCCTGCAGGACGGCGTTGAGGCCGATGGCTCCGAGTCCGTGCACGTGGACGGTGTCCGCAGCGCTGATTCCGCCGATTTTGGTCAATCCGTTCAGTACGCAGGCGAACGGCTCGATGACGGCGGCCGTAAGCATGTCCACCTCGGCGGGGATGTGGAAACACATGTCCGCCGGGACAGTGAAGAGCTCTGCTGCTGCTCCGTCGTGAGTGACGCCAAACCAGTCATTTCCACCCAGGTGTCCGTGGCCGAGCACCCGGTCCCCTGGGTGGAACCCTTCAACGTCAGCACCTGCTTCCACGACGAAACCTGACCATTCGTGGCCCATGACATGGGGATAGTTGATCTTGAAGGATTCCGGCATGCTGCCGTGCAGGATCTCGATATCGGTTCCGCACACCCCTACGTAGGCGGGCCGGATAAGGAGTTCGGTGGGCTTGGGCGATGTGACGGCTGTAGTGCCTGGCTCGACTGTGACGGTGGCGTTGGCGTCTTTGCGGACCAGAACGGCTGGGACAGTGCCCAGAGGGGGTACTGCGGATGCTGGCCGCACGTCTTTGACGGTCTCAGACATGATGTCTTCCTTCTGTAGGTTCAGGCAGCGGGTAGTAACGAGGTTCGTCGGCTTAGACGTCGCTGCCGTGGAGAGCCGCAGTGATGAGCTCCCGGATGCCCTCCGGCGTAACTTCCCTCGGGTTGGCGTAAGGGTTCTTGGTCGCGATTTCGACAATCTTGTCGATATCGGACTCCTTAAGGCCCAGTTCAGCCAGCGACGACGGCGCACCGAGGGCTACGCTCAACTTCTTGAAGTGCGCAGCGGGATTGTCTGAACCGGTTGCGCGCTGCAGGGCCGCGATCGCCTGCGGGGCGTGCTGGGCGTTGTAGGCCAGGGCATAGGGAAGCACCACTGTGTGGGTTTCGGCGTGGGGAAGGTTGAAGGTCCCGCCGAGAGTGTGGCACAACTTGTGGTGCAGGGACATTGTTGTTGCACCCAAAGTAGCTCCGCAGAGCCAGGCACCGTACAGGGCGTCGGAGCGGGCTTCGATGCTGGAGGGGCTTTCGGCGATCTTCGGCATCGCTTCGAGCAGTGCACGGGTGCCTTCCTCTGCCATCAGCGAGATAATCGGCGATCCGTCGGGAGCGTAGAGGGCCTCCACGGCGTGGGCGATGGCGTTGAATCCGCTGGTGATGGACATGGCCACCGGGAGGGTGACGGTAAGTTCCGGGTCGTAGATGACACTGGTGGGCAGAACTTTGGGATCGCGCCCGGTCTTCTTTTCGCCGTCGGCGGTCAGCCCCCACACCGGCGTCATCTCGGAGCCGGCGTAAGTGGTGGGGACGGCGATAATCGGCTGGCCGAACTCGAGTGCGATGGCCTTGCCCAGCCCCGTTGTCGATCCGCCGCCAACAGCAACGTACCCGTCGGCCTGAGCCGCTGCGGCTACCTCACGCGCCCTACGGGCAGATTCGATGGGCACGTGCATTTCAGCTTCCGCATGCACGCCGGCGCTGAGATCTCCCAACTGTGCGGAAACCTCTTCAGCGAGGTCCGCCTGGAAAGGGGTGGCAAGGACCAGAACACGCTTGAGGCCAAGTTTGACCACCTCATCGTTGAGGGAGGCAAGAGATCCTGCTCCAAAGCGGACGCGCATTGGAAGTGCCTGGTACTGAAAATCCTTCATTGGGTGTTCTCCTGTGCTTCGATAATCCGAGCAGTGGCCGGGGACATCACCGCGTTCTGGATAATGTCGGGGTCGACGAGGTCGGGGTGGATAACGATGTCGATCACTGCCTCCATGAACGGGGAGGCAAGCCCGTAGCGGGCTGCGTCGTCCGCTGAGGTGTTGGGCGCGAATTCGGCGATCAGGCTCTTCTTTACGGCGAAAACGGCGTCTGAGTCGATGTAGTCGCTGCCGGCAACAAAGATGTGGGTTGTCAGTTCCCGGAATCCGGGGGCGGTGACGATGAAGTGGATGTGTGCCGGCCTGTTCGGATGGCGCGCAGTGGCGTGCAGCAGGTCACCGACAGGCCCGTCGGTTGGTATCGGGTAATAGCTGGGGATAACGCTGCGGAAGTAGAACTCTCCGGCGGCGTTGGATGTGAACAGACCGCGTCCGTTGCCGATGCTTTGGATGCCGGGTTGCTGAACGTCGTAGAAGCCTTTGGTGTTTGCCTGCCAGATGTCGATGGAGGCATGCGGGACCGGTTCACCGGTGACGGACAGGATGCGACCCCGTACCAAGCAGATATCACCTTCGCTCTCGGGCGAAGCGTTCTCGCCCAGATCCCGTTTCGGGGATTCGACCATATGGAACGGCCCCAGAACGGTGGAGTCGGTGGCGTCCGGGGTTTCGGCGTCGTTGATCGTTTCCACCATCATCGACACGCCCAGCACGTCGGAAAGGAGGATGAACTCCTGGCGGACGGTGTCGCACTTCTGGCCTGTGGCGGTCAGGAAGTTGATGGCGGTTTCCCATTCTTCGATCGTCGGTTCGATTTCCCGGATGAAGTTGTGAAGGTGGGTGGTGAGGCTGGTCAGGATGGTCCGAAGCCGGTCATCCGGGGTGCTGCGGAAACTGTCGATGACTGCGGCAGTCAGTGTTCCGGGGCCGAGGTCCGTGCTCATGGTGCTGTTCCTTCCTTGGAGCTGGGGCGGCTGGTCAGTGGGGCTCAGATGCTGGTGAATCCGCCATCGACAACGAGTTGCGCGCCGGTGATGTATGAGGCCTTGTCGGAGGCGAGGTAGACGATCGCATCGGCGACTTCGCTGGCCTTTCCGGCCCTGTGCATAGGGGTCTTGGCGATCAGCTCATCTGAAATGGCCTGATCCTGGTTTTCCGTCAAGGGTGTTGTGATCAGCCCGGGGTGGACCGAGTTCACGCGGATCCCCTGCGCTGCCCAGGTGGCGGAGGCGTTCTTCGTCATCATCGTCACGGCACCCTTGGATGCCTGGTAGGCGGCGACGCCGGCTGCTCCGACAAGTCCCCAGATGGACGAGACGTTCACGATGGATCCGGATTCCTGCGCCAGCATGGCCGGTGCGACGAAGCGCATTCCCAGGAAGACCCCGGTCTGGTTGATGGAGATGATCCGGTGCCAGTCCTGGATGTCGATATCCGTGATCGATTCGTACGATCCGACCAGGCCTGCGTTATTGACCAGGACGTCGATCCGGCCGTGGGCCTGGAGCACTTCTTCCGTGAGTGCCTTCCAGCCGTCTTCTTCGGCGACGTCGAGGCGCCGCCACTGGATGGTCCCGTCAGCTGCGTCGCCGGCGGCTATGTCAGCTCCGTAGACGGTCGCACCCTGTGCGGTCAGTGCCGTAGCGGTCGCATAGCCGATGCCACTGGCCGCGCCGGTGACGATGGCGACTTTCCCGTCGAAGGATGGTGAACTCACGGTGTGATGCTCCTTGTTTTCAAGGGGTGGCGGATTGGTTACACGACGCGGCGGGTACTCCGGGAACCGGCGAAGTAGTTGAAGATCAGCGCGCTGAGAATGATGAGGCCGTAGATGGCTTTGATCCAGAATGAGGGCACCTGGGACAGGACCAGGATGTTCTGGATGATGCCCAACAGCAATACGCCGCTTAGCGCACCGACCATCGATCCCTTGCCGCCGTTAAGGCTGATGCCACCGATGACGGCCGCAGCGAACACAGTGAAGATGAGGCCGTCGCCCTGGTTGGCGGTCACGGATGCGATGCGGCCGGTGAGCATGAGACCGGCGAATGCGGCGATGATCGAGCCGGCGACGAACACTCCGATGGTCAGGCGCAGCGTCTTGATACCTGCCGCCGCTGCCGCTGCGTTGTTTCCCCCCATTGCGTAGAGTTTGCGGCCGACCGGGTGGCTGCGCATGAAGATGGCGGCAGCGACCAGGAAGATCACGAAGAGCCAGATCTGGATGGAAATCCCGAACCACTTGGCGTTGCCGAGGGCCAGGAACTCAGGGGGCAGGCCCGAGAGGGTCTTGCCGCCGGACAGGCCCATGGTCAGGCCCCGGAGGAGTGTGAGCATGGCGAGGGTGACCATGAAGGCGTTGAGCTTGAGCTTGCCGACAAGGAACCCGTTCGTGAATCCGATGACAATACTGAGGACAAACATGACCGCCATCGCGGCCCAGGGCGACCATCCAAAACCGGAGCCGCCGACCGCGGTGGGCAGGACCAGCCAGACGGCGAGCATCGGGGCCAGGCCCACGACGGATTCGAGGGAAAGATCGAAGTATCCGGAGATCAGGATGATGCTTTCAGCGATCACGACGATCCCAAGGACTGCAGAGGTGACGAGGACGTTGTTCAGGAGGTTGTTCGCCGTGAGGAACTGCGGGGACAGCACCGCGCCGACCACCATCGCCAGGATAATGGCGGGCAGCAGTGCCAGTTCACGTGCCCAGCCTGACGAGCGGGCTTGACCGATGATATTGACGGGCCGGCGGCTGGTCGGCGTACCCGCAACGGTCGGGGTATGCGTGGACATGGGAGTTTCTCCTTGGTTCTTTGGCTCTGTGGGTGTGGGCTGAAGGGGCGTGGCGGCAGTTTTCATTTTCATGCCGCTGCCTCCGCCCCCTGGATGGCGCCTACGAGTTCCCACTCTTCGTAGCCGGCGTCGAGTTCGGCGTGAATTTCGCCCCTGTACATGACGATGACCCTGTCGCAGATTTCCAGGTCCGTGTCGTCCGTGGAGACGATCAGCAGGGACCTTCCGCTTTCGCGCAGCGCCCGGAGTGATTCGTAGATGGACTCCTTGGCCGTTACGTCCACACCGGCAGTGGGATGGACGAGAACCAGCGTGTCCGGGTCGGACGCCAGAGCCCGTGCGAGCACGACCTTCTGCTGATTGCCTCCGGAGAGCTCTTCGACGGCCTGCGTGGGTCCGTCACATTTGATGGCCCAGGCTCCGGACAGTGCTGTGAAGCGCTCGCGGCGTCGGCCTGAATTGATAAGGCCGCCGCGGCCGCGAAGCCGGTCCACGATGGTCAGGGTGGCGTTCTCCTCTACCGACATCTCCGGGACGTAGCCGTTGACGTGGCGGTCTTCTGGGACGAAACCCACGCCAGCGTTGATGGTCTTGATGACGTTGCCTTGACCAAGGGTGTGGCCGTTGTGCTCCACCGTGCCCTTATCCAGCGCGAGCTGACCGGCGATGGCCTGCGCGAGCTGGACGTGGCCTGCCCCATCGAGGCCTGTCAGCCCGACGCATTCCCCAACGCGGATTGTCAGGCTCGCTCCCAGGACACGGGAGCCGACGGCGGCGCCGGTAACAGTCAGGCGCGTGTCGCCCAATTGGTCCTGGCGGCGATGTGCGCCAACGGTACCTTTCTTTGCGGCCGCAGCTTCTTCCTCACTCACCCCTGCCATAACATTGACGATTCGACTAACGGTAAGGTCCGACGTCTGGGCAGTCAGGACGTCCCGTCCATCGCGCAGGATCGTGACAGAGTCGCAGACCTTGAAGATTTCCTCAAGGTGGTGGGACACATAAATGACCGTGACTCCGCGCTGGCGAAGGCTGTTGATCTGGGCGAAGAGTTCGTGGGATGCCCCTTCATCGAGTCCGGCAGTGGGTTCATCCAGAAGAAGGATCCGTGGTCCCCGGGACAGCGCCCGGCAGACTTCGACGATCTTCTTTTCCAGCGGTTCAAGGTCAGCAACCACCTTGTCGGCAATGCGCTCGTAGCCCCAATCTTTGAGCTGGTCAGTGGCCGTCCTGCGGATCGCGGACCAGTCCACGCTCCCCCAGCGCTTTCGCGGGTAGGCACCAAGGCTGATGTTTTCCGCCACCGTCAGTTCCGGCACCAGGGTGCTTTTCTGATAGACGCAGGCGATGGAATCAGACCCGGGGCCTTCGGTGACTTCACCGTTGGCGCCCTGGATGTGAATGGTGCCGGAGTCCGGCGTCACCAGGCCGGTGAGCATCGCTATCAAAGTGGACTTTCCTGCCCCGTTCCGACCGAGCATGGCCCGGGATTCGCCTGAACGGACGATCAGGTTGGCATCTGTCAACGCCTGAGTGGAACCGAAGGACTTCTGGAGCCCACGAATCTCGATGGCATTTTGCGTGTTAACTGTGACCACGATGTCACCCTTTCTCAAATTCAGTCTTCACCCAGGTCCGGCCTGAGGGAAGGAGGGGGCAGCTACTTCTTGTTGCCCCAGAGGTTTTGGTCATCAACGTTGGCTTTGGTGATAACCGGGGAAGGAAGCATGTCAGCCAGGTTTCCCTTGTAGTCGACGATCTCGCTGCCATGTTCGGACGGGCCGACTTTGTATTCCTTGCCGGCGATAGCGTCCTTAAGGTACTGGACTCCGTACTTGCCGTAGAGGTCCACGGGCTGGGAAACGACGGCATCAACGTGGCCGGAACGAATGGCTTCCAAGGATCCCTTGGATCCGTCAATCGTCACCAGAGGAACGTGGCCAGGCTGTCCGGCGGGAGCCCACTTGCCCTGGCCTTCCATTACGGTCTGTACGCCGGAGAGCATCACTGAGTCACTGGCTAGGAAGACCGCGTCGATCTTGGACGTGCTCAGAACCGTTTGAGCATTCTCTACAGCCTTCGCGGATTCCCAGTTGGTGTCTTTCTTGATGATCTGCATGCCGGGGAACTGGGCCGACATGCAGTCGCTGAATCCCTTGTCGCGGTCGAATCCCGACGTCGTTGACAGCGCGCCGTGCAGCTCCAGCACCGTGCCCTTGCCACCGGTGAGCTTGCCGATCTGTTCACAGACACTGGTGCCCATGGCAACATTGTCAGCCCTGATGTTCATGTAGATCTTGCCGCCGTTGGCTGCGGTGTCCACTGTCACCACCGGGATGTTGGCGGCATTCGCGGCCTGGATAGCCGGAACGACGGCATCACTGTCCCGGGGGATGGTCACAAGGCCTTTGACGTTCTGGGAAATCAGTGTGTTGATATCGGTCACCTGCTTGGCGGGGTCGCCTTCAGCGTTGGATGCCGGGAGCATGTTCAGGCCGTTTGAGTTGGCCTCGGTGACGACCGAGTCAACCAGACCCGCAGTGAAGGGGTTGTCGAGGACACCTGCTGAGAAACCAACGGTGGGCTTCTCATCAGCACCTCCAGGTGCTGCACCCCCGCCACAGGCGGAAAGCGCGACAGTGGCGCTGGCGAGCACGGCGACACCGATGTGGCGACGGCTCAGTTTGAATGCGGAGGCGCCTTTGCGATCCTGCACCATCATTTGCTCCTAATTAGAAGGTAGATATACACGGTGGAACTCTTCTTGTTCCGGGGCGGTCCGTCCTCGGCTTCGAGTACCGGGCGCTTGTCGAAAACTTTGGCCGGCGGTGGCGACTGGGAAATCCTCCATTAATGGCCAGCGTCGGCTTCATCACTCCTCAAATGTAAAGTGACACACCCCACACTGTCAAGTAATACAGCACATTGAACTTTACAGCTGGAGGTCCAAACTCGCAGTCGTGCTGGCTGAAGTCTAAATAAACAGCCAAATATCGCCAGAGCGGGCAAGAGAAGGGTAAACTGGCGTGAGCGCAGACTTTACATTGTGGCCAGCTAAGTGGTCGCTTGGTGGACAGACATATCAACGACTGGCTCGCATGCCGGGTTGGATCGCCGGAAAGGCCCACGATGAGTATTCAAGAGACAATACCGGCTACAGAAGAGGGTCGCGCCCAACTGGGCGGTCAGCTCCGGGCCGCACGGACCAAGGCGAAAATCTCCCTCCGGGAGCTCGCCCGCCGGGTCGGCATCTCCGCAAGTTTTATGTCGCAGGTCGAACTGGGCCGTGCCGTCCCTTCCATCGGAACCCTGTACACCATCGTGTCCGAACTGGGACTGTCGCTGGACTCGCTGATGAGCGGTGAGCACTCGGGGCCAGCCCAGCAGGCCAATGACGCCAGCGCCAAAGCGTCAGCGAACAAACTGAACGGTGTTTCCGCGTTCGTCCCTCCGGCAGGTTCCCTGCCAGGAATCCAAAGGGCCAGCGACCGTCCGGAGATCAACATGGGAGGCGTCCGCTGGGAGCGGCTTACGGAACGGGCGGATCCGTTGGTCGAGTTTTTGCGGGTGACGTACGCACCCGGGAGCGAGTCCTGTGCCGCGGACGCCTTGATGCGCCACCCTGGATGGGAGTACATCCACATACTTTCTGGCCACCTGAACGTTCAGGTCTCCTTTGACGGCGATGTTCTCGGGCCGGGAGACAGCATGAACTTCGACTCGAACGTGCCGCACCGTCTCAGTAACACCTCCGGTGAAGACTGCATCGCCATCTGGGCAGTAGTCGGCCGTCAGGGTTTCGCCCATCCTCTGGACCTCGCCAGGGCGAGGCACGGATCCGACGACGGCGATTCCGCGGCGATTGGCCACTCACACTCCTGATTTCTACCCCTTCGTGCCGTCCATCCGTTGCCCTGCCGACGGGCGTCAAGGACGGACTGAGAACCTAGATAAGTCCGCGGATACTGCCGCCGTCCACGCCCCAGACGGATCCGGTGACGAAACTGGTAATCGGGCTGCAGAGCAGGGCGATGATGCGTGCCACTTCCTCCGGAGTGCCCAGCCGTTCCAGTGGCAGCTGACGCAGCTTCATTTCGTGCTCGACCGCCGCCTGGCGTTCCATCCCGTGAAGGGTGGCAAAGGTGTCCGCGAAACCGCCCGGTTTGGTCCAGAACGGTGTCCAGATTGGCCCAGGAGCGACCGCATTGACGCGGATCTTCGGACCCTCTGCGCGGGCAATAGACTTCGTCAGCGCCAGCACTGCCGCCTTGCTTGCCGAGTAGTCAACAGGCTGGGCTTCAGGCTGGCGGGCCAGATCGGAGGCATTGTTGACGATGCATGGCGCCGTTGATTGACGAAGCGTAGGCAGGGCGGCCCGGATGGTGCGTACGTAGCTCATGAAGTTCAACTCCATCGTCCGCTGCCAGTCTTCGTCTGAGATCTGCTCGAAAGTCCGGACCGCCCCGGAGCCGACGTTGTTGACCAACAGGTCAAGGCCGCCGAGCTGGCTAATGGCCTCAATGACCGCGTTGGTGGTGGCTTCGCCGTTGGTGAAGTCCACGACGGCGGGGACAATCCGGCCCGGATTGTCCGCCGCCAGTTCTTCAAGCTCGGTCAGAGCCGATTTGTCGATGTCCAGCGCTGCCACCGTTGCCCCCTCTGCGGTCAACAAAAGTGCGGTCGCACGCCCGATGCCCTGGGCGGCACCTGTCACGATGGCCTTCTTGCCGGTCAGTTCCAATTCCATGAGATCTACCTTTCGGTCCGCACTACGGCAGCGCTGGTTGTGGTGGCGAAGGATTCGAGGACGACGTTAAGTGATTCAACACACAGCTGTCAAGTAAAAGGTTACATAGTTGTTCGAAGCGAACCCAAGCTTGAACGCTCAGAAACTACGAAAAGTGCCTAATTACTGCGCACTACCCGGCGTCTAACGGCGCCCGAGCGATAAGACGTGGCAGGGGCCTGGCTGCTTGGAGCGAGAGATTCGTCAACTATTAGTTGACACTCTTCTTGTCGTCAATTACCTTGGAAGCAGACTGGGGTCAAACACTTCAAGCAAGGAGAGCGCTTTCGTGGATAACGCCACCGCAGCCGAGAAAAACCAGATCGAAACGTTGGAGGCGAAACGCTACCAAGCCGTAGTCGATGGTGACTACGCTGCCTTTGAAGACCTCTGCCACAAGCAGCTGGTGTACACCCATTCACTCGGCGACAGGGACACGTTGGGCAGCTACCTGGAAAAGCTTCGCAAAGGGTTCTACAAGTACCACCGAATCGACCACCCCATTGAAGACATCCTCCTTATCGGGGACACGGCACTGGTGTTCGGCGAGATGAACGCAGATCTCACTGTCAACGGAACCCATAAAACCCTTGCCAACAGTGCCCTGTCTGTATGGGTCAAGGAGGATGAAACCTGGAAGTTTCTGGCCTACCAGCCGACGCCCCGGAAGCCTGCCGCCGCGTAGATCGAGGGGCAAACGAACGAACGCGATGTCTTTCACAGATGACAAAGTCATCTGTATCAACCGTCATTGTCAGGAGGAGAAATGGTGACCTCACGGCGGGACGTGATCCTGAAAAAGAAGGCGATAGCCGCTCGTCGGCGTGCTGCAGGCGGCTCTTTCGCCACCAAATCCTCCCCCTCCACCGTGAAGGAATTCTCCGAGGTTGTCGGCGTCGATGCATGGATCCTAAAAAGGGCTCTCAGTGAAGCGAACAGCATCTCCGCCTTGGGAGCCGCGATTGCGTCCAATCCGGATACGCCCTCTCCTGAACTTGTCCGCAGCCTGCAGGCGGAGGAGAACTGGTGGCGGCGGATCGAGAACGAGTTGCCGTCGATGAGCAGCACTGAGACGGCAGCTTTCCTTGGCGCCAAGGCCACCAACCGGAACTTCGCGTCGTCGCAGCGGTCCGCCGGGAGGCTGCTCGGGTATGCCCGCCGCCAGGCCATCCGCTACCCGAAGTTCCAATTCGATCTGCAGCGCGGTACCGTCCTTCCTGTCATTCCAGAGCTAGTGGCGCTCACCCGCGGTCTCGACGTCCCGGACGAAGACCTGGTCTTATGGATGGCAACCCCTTCATCGGCATTCGCTGATCAGCGCCGGCCAGTGGACCATCTCAACGACCGGGAACAACTGCTCGCCGCGGCTGAGGCCCACTTCGAGGCCATCTGGTGACGGTCGTCTGGCCCACGACCCCGGAGCCACCCGACCCCTTCGAGCCACGCATCGGAGTCTTGGCACTTGGGACCATCCTCCACCGTATTCACTCCAACCGGTTCCGGCCCAACCAGTTCAACCCCGGGCCCCAGGGCGCCGGCCGGTTCCACTTCTTCGGCGACCCCATGGTCCCGGCCCTGTACCTGTCCGAAACCCGGGAAGCTGCCTTGGCTGAGACCCTGCTGCACGATGTCCCTGTTGGCGCCCCGGCGACGCTTCCCGCAGCATTTACGCCAACAGTGTCTTGGCGGGGCTGGAGTTGAAGCGGCAGGTTCGGATCGCAGAATTTTTCGGACTGGGCCTTCGTGCGCCCGGAATCGAAGCCACCCAACTTACAGACACCCCGATGGATAACTACCCACAGACGCGCAAATGGGCACAGGCAGCCCACTCCGCAGGGTTTGACGGCTCGGTTGGATGTCTAGACGCGACAACAGTGCCAGAGCCAACGTGCTATTTGGTGACAGGTTTCAGGAAGACCACCTTGAAGTAGTCCCGGGAAGCGGACTTGCCTTCGCCGCGGCTGACGGCTTCAGCTGGCTCGTGAATACCTGTGCGCCCCTCAAAGTCGACGTTCTCGCGAGGTAGCAGGAGGCCCCGCCGACGAAGGAGAACCCCGGTCCGACTTCCCGGAGAGTTTCGGTGATCCGGCTGGTGGTCAGAGCATTTTCCAGATCACGTTGGACGACTTCCCCGGAGAGGCCGAGGAATTCGAAGTTGTAGGGGTCTTTGGCAACCTGTTGGGCCAGTTCGGATGATTGCGCAGCAAGTTGCCGCGCAAAGTTCGAAGTGGCATTGTCCGTGCGTTCCAGAGCTCTATTCATGATCTTGTTCAGCAGCACATTGCGTGACCACCCGTGCTGAACTGCCCCCATCGCGTAGGCGTTGGTGGAATCGGGGTCCCATGCCCGCCCCGAAACTAGACCATAGAAGGCGCCAAACAACTTTTGCTAAAACGCTTGACCACCCCCCACGATTAACGCTAACTTACTAGTGATCAAACGCTTTAGCAGAATGGACATCAGCGCAGATGAAACGCTCAGTCTTCTTCCAACCCGCCAACGGATGGGTTGGGGACCTCATCCCCTTCGAAAAGGACGGCGAGTTCTGGCTCTTCTACCTTCACGAAGACCGTACGGACCCGAAACCCGGCACTTCATGGAATCTGGTCACCACCAAGGACCTCACGGAGTTTGAGAACCACGGCGTATCCCTGCATCACGGCAGCGAAACCGACGTGGACTTCAACGCCTACACAGGCAGCATCGTCGTCGACGACACCGGCGTCCACCACCTCTTCTATACCGGCCACAACCCCCGGAACCTCGGCCCCGACGGCGCGCCCCTGCAGCTGGTTATGCACGCCACGAGCACGGATGACATGCGGAGCTGGGTAAAGCATCCGGAACTCACCTTCGGCGCCCCTGACGGCTACGAGTCCGGTGACTGGCGGGATCCCTTCGTGTTTCGCGATGAAAGCAAAGGCCAGTGGAGGATGCTGCTGGCGGCACGCCACTCCGCCGGACCGGAACGGCGCCGAGGCGTCATCGCACAGTGCGTGTCCACTGATCTCATGACGTGGCAGCACACCGAACCATTCTGGGACCCGCGCCGCTACATCACCCATGAGTGCCCCGACGTCTTCTCCTGGGGCGACTGGTGGTACATGGTGTACTCCGAGTTTTCCGAATCGTTCACAACCCGCTACCGAATGGCCAAGAGTCCCGACGGCCCGTGGACCGTACCCAATCTTGACAGCGTCGACGGCCGCGCCTTCTACGCATCCAAGTCCGCAGAGCGCGATGGTCGCCGCTTCTTCTTTGGATGGATCGCAAGCAAGGAAGGCAACACCGACGACGGTCCCTGGCAGTGGGCCGGCACAATGTCCGTCCTGGAAGCACGCCAGAACCCCGACGGAACACTGGGATTCTCCTTCGCCGACGAACTCGTAGACAGCTTCTGGGAAGACGTCCCGGTAACCCTGCCAGCCGAACTGCCCACACGACTGGACGTACCGGACGGGTACACCGCCATCGTGTCCGAAGAAGAACTGCCCAGCCAGTTTTACGCCAAGGCAGTACTGGACATTGACCCCAACACCACCGAATGCGGGCTGTTGCTCCGGTCAAGCCAGGACGGGGATCAGTCCTACGTCCTGCGCTTGGAACCGAAGCGCGGGCGCATGGTTTTCGACCGGTGGCCAAGGAAGATCACCGGCGACGCGCAGTGGCATGTCTCCGGGGACATCCCGTTCGACATCGAATTGGAACGCCCCTGCCACCTGCCTCCCGGCGAACACACGCTGGAAGTCATCGTCGACGGGGACCTGTGCGTTGCCGTTGTTGATCGGCAGGTCGCCCTCAGCACCCGGATCTACGACTTGCCCGCGGGGCGGATAGGCATCTTCACCGGGGAGGGCTCCGCTGCTCTTACCGAACTTCAGATACGTAAACGCACAGACAACTAAACACCACCACTTTCGGCTCAAATCAAAGGAGATTGTTCCATGAAGAAACTGATTCGCACGGCTGCGGTCGCGGCCATAGCTGCGCTGTCCCTGGCCGCCTGCGCCGGCGGAGGGGCCGGCGGCCCTGCCAATGTGAGGCCCACCGGCGAGATCAAACCGAGGGAAATCTCATGGCTGCTCTCTCGCCCAGCGGACGGGGCAGTAATCAACATCATGAAGAAGGTCGCGGACGACTATGCCAAGGACCACCCGGGCTTCTCGCTGAACCTCATCACCACCCCCGACCGCCCCTCATATATCCAGAAACTCGAGACCCTCGCCGCCGCGAACAAGCTTCCCGAGCTTTTCGACACGGATGCCACACCCTTCGCCCAACAGCTCGCCAAGCAGGGCAAGATGGTGGACGCGGAAAAGCTGCTCAAAGACCTGGGCGTGTATGACAACTACCGACCCAACGCCCTGAACTACCAGCGATTCGATGACGGATCGCTGTACATGATCCCGTTCCAATTCGAACTGGAGTTCATTTGGTACAACAAGGCCTTGCTGCAGCAGGCTGGCGTCCCGGTACCGAAGTCGCTGGACGACATCCCCGCGATGTGCACCGCACTGCGCAACGCCGGAATCACCCCGATCGCCATCGACGGGCAGGACCAGTGGCCCCTGGAACGCTACATGGCCTACCAGCCGTTCAGGACAGCGGGTCCCGACTTCCTCCAGAAGCTGAAGAAGGGCAACGCGAAGTTCTCAGACGCTGCCGGGAAGAAGGCCGTTGACTGGCTGGCTGCCCTGGGCAAAAACAAGTGCTTCCAGGATGGCTTCTCCTCGCAGGGCTACTCCGACGCCCAGAACATTTTCACCTCCGGGAAGGCAGCGATGTACAACATCGGCACGTGGGAATTGCCAAGCCTGGCGACTGACAAGCTGAACCCGGCAGTTCGGGACAATATTGATTTCCTCACCCTCCCGACAACTGAAGGATCCGTCACCGCTGCCAACGAATACGTCTCGCCGTCCGGAATCGGCATGGCTGTCAATGCCAAGACCTACGACCCGCTCGTCAGTGACTTCCTCAAGTTTGCCCTGACGAAATACCCTTCCGAGTACGCGGCCACCGGCGCTCTTTCACCGACGACCAACGTGCAGACCGCCACCCCGGCCAATGCGACTCCCCTGTACAAGAAGGCCCTCGAGACAGCAAACGACCTGGGAGACCAGCAGGCCATGCCGTGGGATACGCAGCTGGACCCGACAACTGACTCACGGCTCAAGCAAGAACTCGTGCTCCTCGTCCAGGGCGACATCACGCCGGAACAGTTCACCAGCACGATGGACAGCACCATCGCGCAGAACGCACCGAAGTTCTTCAAATAACACATAACGGTGGGGGGCCTCGGCCCCCCACCCGAAAGGCCCCACCATGCTCCCCAACAGGTCCCGACTCTCAGTACTGGTTTTCCTGCTCCCACCCCTGCTGCTCTACGGCGCCGCCGTACTGTTCCCCATCCTCCAGTCCCTGTTCCTCAGCTTCTTCTCCTGGAACGGCATCAGCGACATGGAGTTCGTCGGCCTCGCCAACTACCTACGGATGTTCACCGGCGATGACGTCTTCTGGCGCTCCTTCTTCAATGCACTCGGCTACCTGTTTATCTGTCTGGTCCTGCAGCTCGGCGGTGCGCTGCTTGTCGCCACCCTACTCACCTCTCTGCGCCGCGGCCGCGAACTAATTAAGACTCTTTACCTGCTGCCGGCCGTGATCTCCACCGTGGCTATCGCATTCCTCTTCGTGCGGATCTACTCGATCGACCCGGTGGGTCTGCTCAACCAGGTGCTGCAGTGGATCGGCCTCGGCACCCTCGAACACGCATGGCTCTCAGACGTGAACACCGTCCTCACGGCAGTATCGGTACCGGAAGGCTGGCGCTTCACGGGGCTGTACATGCTCATCATTTACGCGGCCTTGCTATCCGTTCCGCAGGAACTTGAGGAAGCCGCCCGCCTCGACGGTGCATCACGGTGGCAACTGTTCACCAAGATCCGCTTCCCGCACATCCGGCCCGTCTGGATCACCACCACTATCATGGCGACCACTTACGGCCTGCGCGGATTCGACATCCCCTATCTGATGACCAACGGCGGCCCCGGACAGTCCTCGGAACTGCTGACCACCTACATGTACAAGACAGCTTTCACCAGCACCGACTTCGGCTACGCCAGCACCATCTCGGTATTTATCGTTGTCGAGTGCCTGGTCGCCGTCGGACTCATCCTTTTCATGCTCAAACGAAAGGCGGACGCATGACCGCGCAAGCAGCTCGGATCACAAGGCACAGCCCTGCAACATCAGAAAGCAGGCCACCATTGCCCACGCGGCGCAGGCGCAAACGAAGCCTGCACGGCACCCTATCAAAGGTCCTCATCGCGCTCATCGTCATCGTGCAGGTCTACCCGCTCGCATGGCTTTTCATCACCAGTCTGCGCACCGAAAATGACTTCGCGACGGGCGACCCGTTTGCTCTGCCCAAGGCGATCACATTCGATAACTACGCCCGCGCGTTTGAGACCGGCAATCTCGGGATGAACATCGTCAACAGTTTCATTGTCACGATGGGCGCCAACCTGCTGATCGTGCTTCTGGGCATGATGGCGGCCTATGCCCTGCAGGTCCTCGGCTTTCGGTTCAGCAAGTTCGTCCGCAGCTTGTTTATGATTGGCATCATCGTGCCCGTGCAGATCGCGCTGGTACCGCTTTTCATCGACTACTCGACCGTTAACCTACTCGACACCTACCCGTCGATGATCATTCCCCTGGCGGGATTCGCTCTTCCGATGTCGATCTACCTTTTCTCCTCCTTCTTTGAATACATCCCTCGCGAGACATACGAGGCCGCCTCGCTGGATGGCGCGGGCCCCTACCGGATCTTCGGGCTGATCACCCTCCCCCTCTCCGTGAATACTGTGGTCACAGTCGTTCTGGTCAACAGCATCTTCATCTGGAACGATTTCATCTTCGCCAACACGTTCGTGCTCTCTGAGGGCCTCAAGACGATCCCACTGGGCCTGCAAAACTACATCGGAGCCATGGGAAAAACCGACTGGACGGCCACCTTTGCCGCGGTCTGCGTCACGATCACGCCTCTGCTGCTGGTGTTCCTCGTGCTGAACAAGGCGATGATCCAAGGCCTCGAGAGCGGGGCGACGAAGGGGTGACGCCCATGCCAGCCGGATATACTCCCGATGGAGGGCAAATGATTTCGCAGAAGAAAAATTCGGGCAACGCGGCCACCCCCGACGTTCCTGTCAAAATAGGCCGCGCGCATCCGGTTACCCTCCGCGAAGTTGCTGAAGCGGCCGGCGTGTCCACTGCCACGGTCTCCCTGGTCATCAACCAGAAGAAGAATGCCCGCATTGCAGATAAGACGCGTCAACGCGTCCAGGACGCAATCCGGCAGCTTGGATACCGCCCCAATGCAATGGCCAAGACCCTGGTCAGCGGCACCTCACGGTTCATCGGGCTGGTCGCAGACGGCGTCGCTACCACCCCCTTCGCTGGACAGATCATCCACGGAGCCCAGGACGAAGCGTGGAAACACGGGTACGCCCTACTGATCGCCAACACCGAGGGCAACCGCGACCTGGAAAAGGACGCCATCGCCATGATGCTGGAATACAAGGTACGCGGCATCCTGTACTCGACGTGGTTCCACCGGCCCACCGACATCCCGGAAACCCTGCGTGAGGCGGACTTCGTCCTCGTCAACTGCTTCGCTACAGAGCCCGGGGCAGCCCGCGCTGTCGTCCCCGACGAAGCACAGGGCGGGCACTCCGCCACGGAGATACTGCTCAACGCCGGCCACCGACGCATCGCCTTCATCAATGCCACCATCCCCGCCCCGGCAAAAGACGGACGGCTCCAGGGCTACAAAGACGCGTTGGCTGCCGCGAGCATTGGGTTTGACCCTGACCTGGTCATGGAAGCCTACCCCGACCAGGAAGGCGGATACGGCGCCACCGAAGAGCTGCTCAAACGCAACGTCACCGCCGTGTACTGCTACAACGACCGCATGGCCATGGGACTCTACGACGGACTGCGGGAACACGGGCTGTCCATCCCTGACGACATTGCCGTGGTCGGTTTCGACAACCAGGAAGTCATCGCCGCCCACCTTCGGCCGCCGCTGTCCACAGTGTCGCTGCCGCACTACGAACTCGGGGCGGCAGGAGTACGCATGCTGCTGGGCTTGGACGAAGCACCCATCGACTCCGCAGTGAAGATTGCGTGCCCCACCATTGAACGCGCATCCGTGGCTGCGCACTCGCCCGTATAGGTTTCGAGCACCCGGCTGGACTCGGGGACCGCATCGTCGCACTGCGCTGCTGTCGCCGGCGCCCCCGCCAAGCTGCGCCTCCTTATGCCAGAATCCCGCGGCCAAAGGCCGAGGCTATACAAACGATGTTGCGGGAGGAGGTTCTTCCCTCCTCCCGCAAGGCTCAAATCAGGGCTCCGGCGCACATTCGTCATGTCGTCGAGTGTCTGTCTTGCCCAAAAGAACGACGACATGCCCCCACGGCAATTGTGCAACGGCTTGTTGCACAATCAGTGTCCGCGCGGGAGAATCCGGCCAAGACGCGGCGAATTTTTATCCCCGGGAACAATGACGCCGTGGTGCGCGTTGCAGTGTCGTCAGAATCGAACACCCAGAAAAGAGAATCACCTAAGTGGCAACTGACTACGACGAAGTCCGCTCCGACGTTAAGGAATCTCAGGACCGCTCGCTGGAGGCACTGAAATCTGCCAACGCGCCTGATGCCCGCAGCGTCGTCACTGAATTGGACGAGGCCGATGCGTTCGATGAAGGCTTGACTCCCGGCGGTGAAATTGTCTCCGAGGAACTCATCGTTCAGGTCATTCCCCAGGCCGAGGACGAATTCACCTGTTACTCCTGCTTCTTGGTCCGGCACCGGTCCCAATTGGCACGCGAAGCCAACGGCCACTCATACTGCATTGAGTGCGAAGGCTAAACCCCTTGCCGTAGGTACCACCACGAACCCAACGGCATCGCAGAATCGCGCCCAGGCGGCTGGCACCCCAGCCGTCCGCAGTGGCGCAGCTCAGTTGCCCTGAGCCAGCGGCGCCAGCCGGTACCCAACGCCGCGCACGGTCTCGAGCCAGCGCGGGTTCTGGATGCTGTCGCCAAGTTTCTTGCGCAGGTTGCCCATATGTACCTCAACGGCGCGTTCGTCGGCGTCGCTGACGTAACTGCCGACGTCGTAGGGTTCGTTGCGTAGCCGCCGCGCCAGATCTGCCTTGGTCCGCACGATCCTGCCGGTCTCAAGGAGGGCGAGCAGGAGGTCGAATTCGGTGCGTGTCAGCCTCAGTTCCTTGCCGTTCAGGACTGCCGTCCGGGAACCTGCCGAAACGGCAAGGCCGTTGTGGCTCATTTCCGGGTCAGTTTCTTCCACGGCTGCCTTGGACTCCGACGACGCGCGGGGCCTTCGCATCATGGCCTCGACGCGGGCGCGAAGTTCGCGCGGACGGAACGGCTTGGTCAGGTAATCATCACCGCCGGCCTCAAGGCCCATGAGGGTGTCCAGTTCCTCCGCCCGGGCGGTGAGCATGATGATGTAGGCGTCCGAGGATTTCCTGATCTGCCGTGCCACCTCGAAGCCATCGATGTCGGGAAGGCCCAGATCCAGCGTTATGACGTCAGGATTCAGTTCACGGGCTGACGTAACGCCCGCGGATCCAGTGGATGCAACATGGACGTCAAACCCCGCTTGCGAAAGGACCACACGCACCAATTCGCGAATATCCTGGTCATCTTCAATGACCAGCCCCACACGTACTTCACTCATCGCTGCCCCTCAGCCCCTTCGATAACCCTTCGAAGTATAACCATTATGGTTAGGCTGATCTCATGAACCGACTTTCTTCTGCATTCCCGGTGGTTGCGCCGTGACCCGCCCAACCACCTGGGATCTTGGGGAGAAGAAAAAACTCCTGGTTTTTCGGCGCTCTTTCCACGAACACACCCTGCGAATGAGGGTGGTTCTCAGCCAATTGCCGCTGTCTGTCTGTGTCTGCATTTCGGCGATTCTGGTGTGGCTCTTTTTCCCGGCCACCCTCGAGAATCCCCTGTTTCTCCTCTTCCTGCTGAGTCAGGCATTCCTGTTGGCGGTGTGCGTCATTGTGCCTTGGCACCGGCTCCCGTTCCCCAGCTTCCTGACGATACCGATCCTGGACATGGTCTCAATCTCCTTCGGCAGGGAAGGAGGACAGGAATCGCTCACGGGACTCAGCGTCCTGGTGGTCCTGCCCGTCATTTGGCTCTGTGCATCCGGCCTGTACCCAAGACTGGCCATTGCTTTGTCATTCTTGGGCCCGCTTTGCATCGTGTGGGCCCCCTTGTTCGTCAACGGATCACTAACCGAGCGGGACCTCACTAAACCCCTGCTCTTCCCCATCCTGATGCTTGGCATCGGCGTGTCCGTGAGCGTGCTGACGCTAAGCATGGTCCGCCAGCAGCGGGCCTTGGAGCAAAAGGACGAGGAGCTAAAGAAAGCCCTGGACATCAGAACCAAACAGGAACGGCTGCTCAACACCGTCATGGAAGCCCTGCCGCTGGGTGTGGTGGCCGTGGATGGCGACGGTCATGACATCCTCATGAACCGCCGCCAAAGACACACGCACTCCCTGGCAACTCCTGCAGGCAACGACGATCCGAACGAATCCCAGCTGCTCGTCTTCGACCAGGACAGGACCACGCCGTTGCCCGTCGACCGCCGTCCAGTCCGGCGAGCGGTTCTGGGGGAAAGGTTCACGGACCAACTCGTGTGGCTTGGCTCCGGAGCAGACCAACGTGCCTTCACCACGAGCGCCCGCCCCATGGTGGATGACGCCGGGAACTTCGCCGGCTCGGTCGTCGTCTTCAGCGACGTCACGGACCTGGTCAATGCCTTGGCAGCCAAGGACGACTTCGTGGCCAACGTCTCCCACGAATTCCGAACGCCGCTGACGTCCATCCTTGGTTACGTGGAGCTTTTGCTGGATGATCCCCGGTCCCTCGATCCCTCCTCGCGCAGGCAGCTGGATATCGTCCGGCGGAACGCCGAAAGGTTGCTTACCCTGGTGTCCGATTTGTTGGCAGTGCGGTCGGGCCACATGATCATTCAGCCGCACACGGTGGACGTGGCGGAGCTGGTGCGGGGAAGCGTGAGTTCTGCCGGTCCCCGCGCTGCCAAGGCGGGCATCCGGTTGTCCATGGATGTCCCTGACTCTTTGGAAGCCCATGTGGACTCCTCACGCATAGCCCAGGTCCTGGACAACCTGGTATCAAACGCCATCAAGTACTCCCCCCAGGGCGCAGACGTAGAAGTAGCCGCGTGGGAGGACCAGGAATTCGTGTTCTGCCGTGTGTCCGATACCGGCATGGGCATGACCCAAGAAGAGCAGTCCGAGGCGTTCACCAAGTTCTTTCGGGCCGGCGGCGTACGCAACAGCACCATTCCCGGCGTCGGGCTTGGACTGCCCATCAGCAAGGCAATCGTCGAAGCGCATGGCGGAACCATCACGCTGGAAAGCGAACCCGGCCGGGGCACGACCTTCCTCGTGAAGATGCCCGCCTGAGTCTTAGCGCCTGGTGCCGACTGTGCCCACTACTGCGGCATCACGACGGCGGCCGAAGAGGAAGTAGCTCACCGGTCCGAAGAAGTTGATGAACGAAACAGCGCGCCACACCGCCTTCTTCCCCCTGATCATGGAGTCGGGGGTCTTGCCGATACTGCGTTGCGCTGCACCCAGCAGGGCCATATTTATGGCTCCGCTGACGATGAGCATAATCCGCTGGCCCTTGCTCATATCGCGCCACGATTTCCTGCGAGCCATGATGCCTCCATCCGTGAAGATTTAGTTATCAGGCTAGTCCGACGCCGTTCGTCCCGCCACAGCCTGACGTACAACCTCGCCCCAGGATTGTTCCGCAAGGTCCGCCACGGCGGCCAGGATCTCCGACGGCGGCAGGGACAGGTCCAGCGGATACTCCACGATGTCGATGTCCGTGTTCAGGATCCTGCGCAGCTTCATCTCCCCAGGCCCGGCATAGACAAGCCACGCAGTCGGGACCCTTAGTGCGGTGCAGTACGCCAGCAATTGGTAATGGTCCGCGTTCAGAGAAGCGCCGGCGTCGCCTGCCGCTGTGTACTTGGAGTCGTAGACCACCACGGGCCTCCCACCGAGGAAGTGCACGGCGTCGGGGCGGACTGTCAGGCGATCAGAGTCCCGGACAGCCTCATTGAGCATCGCTCCATATTGGAGGCGCATCTCCCCTGGGTAGGCACTCATCGCGTGGCGCAAGGCCGTGCCCACGAACTCCTCGAAAACTTGTGCCATATCTACCACGAAGGACGCCGTCTGCTGCTTCCCTTCTCCGGCCTCGGCCGAGGCATTGCGCAGGATGACCTCCGAGAGCCGCAGAACGGCGTGGTACCTGAGGTTCATGCGGTTGGCCCGCCACGGCGGCAGTGGAGCTCCGGACTGAAGGCGGGTGACGGTGTCGAGCTTTCCCTTGAGCTGGCGCAAGCGGCTCAGGACGTCGGCCCGGACGCCTGGCACCTTCCCCATCCGTTCCAAAGCGGCGCGGAGGATGCGGTTTTCAGCGATGTCCTCAGTGAATTCGTCGTAGGACACTTCCAAGGGCACCATCATGCCGGGCCGGCGGGAGATTTGGTCCGAGATGCGGATGCGGCCTTTGACGGTCCGCAGCGATTCATCAATGGTGAGATAGCCCTGAAGGACGCCGCGGCTCAGCGCGCGGTCAGCCAGCTGGGCGAGTGATTCGGCCAGGGCGCTCCAGAGATCCGGGTGCTCAGTTGCTTCCACTGAGTGGTCGCGGAAGCCCTGATCCCCGGCGTAGCTGAGGAGGAAAAGCAAGCGACTCAGGCCAAGCCGGTCCTTGGGGCGGACCTCCAACTGGACGGTGGAAGTCCTTACCGATCCGACCTTGCCAACGGGTTCGATCCGGTAGAGGCCCATGCCAATCGGCGACGCTTTCGCCAGCCCACTTGCGTTGATGAACGCAGCGGTCGGGGGGTCAAGCTTGTCAACCACTCCGCGTGAGAGCTCGTCCATGACGATGTGCCGGGTCCCGGCAGCCGCCGACGTCTTGCCGGCGCTTGCGGGCGGGCGACGCGGGCGTGGCGGGACGTCCTTAGCGGGCAGCAAGTCGTCCCAGCAATTGGTCCAGGCCGAAGCGTTCCTCAAGCTGCGCGCGGTTCAGTTGCCCGTGATAGTGCTCCTCCAGCAACGGCATGAGCTCGTACTTCCAGATGCGGCGCAACCCTGTGGGGTTTTGGGCGGCATTCTTCATGAAGTAGGACGGCCCGATCATCAGGTCACGGTCCCAGTCATCGATGGCGTCGTTGAGGGCGTCCAGGAGATCGGCGTTGAGGGTGTCCAAACCACGGGCTCGGAGGAAGCGCCGCAGCGAGCCCCTGACCGGTTCCACCTTCGGATGGAGTTCGATGAAGGCGAAACGACGACGGATGGCGGCATCCATCATGGCGATGGAGCGGTCGGCGGTGTTCATGGTGCCGATGATGTACAGGTTGTCCGGCAGGCTGAAGGGCTCGTTGGGGCTGTACTGCAGGTAGATGCGGTCGTCACGGTACTCGAGCAGGAAGTACAGCTCGCCGAAGACCTTGGCCAGGTTGGCACGGTTCATCTCATCGATGATCAGGAAGTACGGCTTGTGCGCGTTCTCCGGCTTGGCAGCTTCCTCCGCGAGCCGACGCAACGGCCCGGCCACAAGCTTGAAGGAGACCTGTCCGTCGTCGGTCTTGTCCGGCCTGTAACCCTCAAAGAAATCCTCGTACGCGTACGACGGGTGGAACTGCACCAGCTTCACTCGTTCATCGGTGCTGTCGCCTGCGAGCTCCGCAGCGAGGTGCTTGGCCAGGTACGTTTTGCCGGTCCCTGGAGGACCATAAAGAACCAGTTGGCGGTTCTCTTCGAGCAGTTCGGCGATCTCCTTCAGGGGTTCGAGGTCCATGTGAAGGGACGCTGCGAACTCTTCCGTCAGCGGCCGGAAACCTTGCTGGACAACTTCGACGACGGCGGTGGGCGGCGCTTCGTCCTCGCCGTCGGTTTCGGCTTCTACCGGCAGGAGTTCCTGCAGCGCCTGAATAACCCGGGTGACATCCACGATGATGCCGGGCGTGGACAATTGCCGCTGTGCATGGCGCGGTAGTTCGGTGATGGCGTAACTGTCATCGAACCAGCGGACCTTGCGGCGGATGCGCCGGTTGTCCTCATGGTGTTCGGGCTCGCCAAGAACGACTCCCACCCGAACGCGCCCGGCGTTCTGGTAGAGCGTGAGGTCACCGGGCTTCATTACCGTGAGGAAGGCGAAGACCGCCGTTTTAGTGTCCTCGCGCTCTACGTAGCCCAGGTGTTTGTAGTCCTCGTCCACGGCATGCTGGACAACGCCCGCGGTGACTCCGGCAGTGAGCGAGCGAAGGTGCTCCACATCCAGTGTGGCTTTCTCTTCAGCAACCCAGGCGGCAAGCAGGTCGGCGTTGTCGTGATGGGTACGCAGCAACCAGGATCTGCGGCCGGGATCTCCCACCTTGCGCCATTGGCTGACCAGCTGGCGTGCGTACCAATCGATGCGCTGGCCGGCTTGTTCGTCCAGGTGCAGCCGGATCCGATGGATGTCCGCAGTCACGTCCTCTTCGGTATCGCCCCCGGCGCCACCAACGAGTGAGGCGAAGGCGTCACGAATCTCCCGACGCTCCACGTCGGCCACCACGGGCTCGAAGTAGCTGGGCCACACCAAATACTCAATACTGCGACGCAGGGCCGGCTGGTCCTCCGGTGTTCCGACCGCAAGCTCATGGAACTTCAAAGGATCGGCAAGGGCCTGGTTGATGGTTTCCGTGCTCTGGCTGTCCACGTGCGCAACAAAGCGGCAGAGCCATTTCAGGTGGTCCCAAATGGTCCAGTTGAACTCCGCGGTACGGTCGCGGATCACGCCGTGGTCCGTCATGCCCTCGTAGAGCTGTTCCGGTAACTCGATGGCCGGTTCCACCCAGGAGGCAGCCTCGGCCACCCGTGCGCGCTTCACCCTGAGGGACTTGACCTCATGGGCCAGCGGCAAGGATTGCAGGAACAGCAACTCCACTGCCAGCAGCTTGGCCTCGCGGGATGCGCCTTCGAGGTTTTGCCGGAGATTGGTCATCATGGGGGCTTTGGAATCTTCCACCCCGCGTTCAAGGCGTTCAAGCAGCTCCCCAGCGGCGTCTGCCGTCCACGTCAGCGTGCGTCCGTCCAGCGCTGACGGTCTTCCTTGGAGGGCCGGGCCCAGCACATACCAGGCCGCGTCCTCGATCTCCTTGGAGATTCCGGGGGCGCGGTCAATGGCAGGCTTCACGGAGGGGGTCACCATGCCAACTTACCTTGTTTGACTTAGCCAAGCATCTGGATTTGGAGCACTGCGAAGGCGCAAAGTCTTGACGTGCGCCTGTCATTCCCATAGACATGCAGTACCCGTAACATGCAGTGATCGGATCCAGACAATGGTGTGGACCTCCAACGCTTTTCGCCGGGCGGGGGCTCATGTCAGGAGCGGGATTTGTGAACAGCAAACCTCCTGACAAAGGCCCAACGCGGCTGCGTGTTCGCGCCCGGTTTCCGTTAGCGCTTATTGCGGCGGCGGTCCTGCTCGGCTGCTTCCAATCTGGAGCAGCCACCACGGCGCCCTCGGCCATCCAACAGATCCGGGCAAACTCATCGACGGACGCGCCTTCCGTAGCCAACCGGTCCACGAATGACACTCCGGTTCAGGCCACCAACACTTCGGGGACGTCTGAGCCTGCGCCTACAAACCCCTTGGCGTCGACGCTCTGCCAACAAACAGCCTCAGGATTTGGAGTGGCGTCCACAATCGGCGCTCCTTCGGACCTCCAACTCCGCAATGCTTCGGCCATCATGGTGGCGGCGGAAAAACTGGACCTTCCCTCCGATGCCCAAATCCTTGGGGTACAAGCCGCGCTTGGCGAATCTTCCCTGGAAAACAAGGACTTCGGCGATAGCGCCGGCCCCGACTCCCGTGGGCTGTTCCAGCAGCGCGCCAACGGGGCATGGGGCTCTTATGCCGATCGCATGGATCCATTCATCAGCGCAACCAGTTTCTTCCTAGCTCTGAAGGGCATCAAGGACTGGCAGCTTCTGCCTTCCACCCTGGCCATCCACCAGGTACAGCACAACCAGGATCCAGACCACTACACCAAGTACCGGGAGCTGGCCCAGAACATCGTGGGTTTCCTGAGCTCCCAAGGTCCGCTGACACTCCCTTGTTCCACCGGCAGCGGCTCGTGGCAAACGTCCGTTGGCAGCGCTGAGTCCCTTCACGCACGGCCAGGACCAGGCACTTTGATGTCCCCACTGGTGAATCTGCGCCCCAGCTCACCCTTCGGGCTGCGCACCAGTCCCATCACGGGTGCCCCTGGTGAATTTCATACGGGGCAGGACTTCGCGGCGCCCTGTGGAACCCCGGTTCATTCTGCCGACGACGGCTACGTGCGCGAGGTGGGCTGGCACGCCTGGGGCGGGGGCAACCGAATCGAGATCGATCACGGCAACGGGCTTATCACCACGTACAACCACCTGCAGGCGAGCGCCGTGCGCAAAGGGCAGGTAGTCGAAGCGGGGGACGTCATCGGGTTGGTCGGCTCAACTGGTTCGTCGACGGGATGCCACCTTCACTTTGAAACAATTGTGAATGGCGTGCTGGTGAACCCTTCATCGTGGAGTCTGACTCCGTTGGATAGGGAGTCGTCCGTGGATCTGCTCAGGTTCACGAGCTACTCACCAGCAACAGGAACGACGCCGGTTGGCGAGGTTCCGGTGTGGTCGCTCGGCGGCGCGCTTGGCGAGCAGGCGACGTCGGCCCCCACGCCGGCTGCACCGTCGACTCCCGAACCTGCAACGACCCCAACGGCTACGCCCACGCCTGCTGCAACGGCGGAGCCCACACCAACTGCGACTGCTACGCCGACGCCGACCCCAACGGCCAGCCCGACCCCAACCGCTACGGCCACACCGACTCCAACCGCTTCGCCCACGCCCACGGCGACGTCCACTGTGACGGCTACGCCGACCCCAACGACCGCGCCGACGGCAACTCCAACCAGTGAACCTACCGCGACGCCCACGGCAACCCCAACGCCCACATCCGACCCCACGCCGTCGCCCGCTCCAACAGCTACGGCCGTTCCCACCGCAACCATCACGGCGACCCCGACTACCGCGCCCACGCCGACTCCAACCATCACAGCAACGCCAACCACCGGGCCCACACCGACGGCAATCATCACGGCCACGCCCACTCCGACACCCTGAGCGTGTCCTCAAAGAAGTGTCCGGCCTTACGTCTACTCGCGTGCAAGCAGGCGGAAGGCCGGACTGAATTCCTGCTAGCCGCCAGCGTTCTTGCTAGCTGGCAGCGTTCTTACTAGCTGGCGGCCGCGATCCTGAACACCAAGGTGCGGGCTTCGGGTTTGAGGGCGAAATCCGGCCAAACGTCGGGTCCGCAGGCCCTTGAGCCCAGTCCGTGCTGTGCGGCGTCAAGGTAGAGGAAGCTGTTCCGGCTCTGCGGCAATTCGTGCGGATGGGCCGCGCCCGTGACCTGCTGCGCCGTGTGCCGGGACAAGGTGAAGCCAGGGAGTCGGCCCCTGGAATCGGGCAGTGCATGGAACGTCACCCAGGGATCAGTGCCGTTGTGCAGTTCCAAGGATCGGACAGCACTCCTGTGCCCTGTCTCCTGCGGCCGGGCGTAGTTCACGCTGAGCTCGTCGATTGCCGCCGAGTAGCGGCCCACCAAGGCAGCACGCATGCTGTCGGGATACGATTCCCGGGGTCCTGTCCCGAACCAGGAGGCTCCGTCCACTGATCCGGGCAGGTCAAACCGCACTCCCAGGCGAGGCCACACGATGTCCCAACCCGAGCTGGGTGCAATGTTCAAGCGGAGCCACAGCTCTCCCCCGGATACCTGCCACTGCTCGTCCACGGAAACAGAATGTGCGGTGTCCGCGGCGGCATAGCGGGTGGTGACGAACACGCCGTCGTCGGCCTGCACCACTTTCTCGACGCGGGCCGTCAACCTATCAAGACCCGCCTTGAGCCACACACTCTGGTTGGACGGAGCTGGAACCCCGTTCCCATTGTTGAGCCACGGGTCGCCGAGGTCGTAGCTGCCGAAATTCGAACCTCGATCATTGTCCGTTGGTGCTCGCCACAACTCCAGGCGCGGGCCGGATACCGGCAGTCCAGCCAGCGCAACGAGCCGCCCATCCTCGAACTGGGCAGGTCCGAGGGAGGCAGGTCCGAGGGATAAGCTGCCAGCTGTCCCGGTCTCCCCGCGCCGCCCAGCCGACGACAGTGGTCGCGGGGCCATAGTGGGACGCCTGGCAGCAGATGCAGTGAAATCCAACTGCACAGTGGAAATGACATGGCCGGCGGGAGCCCACGCTGTGTCCTTGAGCAGGGCAACCTCAACGGTGAGCCACTGTTCGCCGGCCTTCACCTTACTGAGTGCCCGCAGCGCCGACTCCGGCAGCTCCATAACTGTGGACTTACCGGCAGCGAGTTGACCGCCAGCGGAGGTCACGACGTCGAACGTTCCGGACGCGGTCGCCTCGCCGTCCGTTTCGGTGCGCCAGCGAAGGACGACGTCGGACGCGTCCGCCGAGTGCCGCAGGTTGGCGACTGTGAGCATGGGGCGGGTCACGCCGTCGGCGACGGCTGTTTCGAAGCCCAAGCGGACGGGCGCCACGATCTGTTTGAACTCGAACAGTCCCGGGCTGGGCGTCGAATCCGAAAGGACCATTCCGTCCATGACGAAATTGCCGTCGTGGACAACCTCACCGAAGTCGCCCCCGTAGGCGAAGAACGCTGTGCCATCAGCGGTGGTGGTGCGGATCCCGTGGTCCCGCCATTCCCACACGAACCCTCCATGCAGCCGCGGGTAGCGGTCCACCAGGTCCTCATATTGGTCAATCGCGCCGGGACCGTTGCCCATTGCGTGGACGTACTCGCACAGGATGAAGGGCTTGCTGCGTTGGCGCGCCGATTCCGCCGCGGAGCAGCCGAGCAGGAGCGAGCCGGAATCGTTGCGGCCGATGGCTTCGGTTTCCGGGATGGAGGAGTACATGCGCGAGTAGACGTCGGTGTACGCGCCGGTGTAGTCGCCCTCGTAGTGCACTGGACGGCTGGAATCTCGCGCGTGGGTCCAGGCGGACATTGCCGCTAGGTTGGCGCCGGTTCCTGCCTCGTTACCCAGGGACCACATGACGATGGAGGGGTGGTTCTTGTCGCGCTCAACGGTGCGCTCCATCCTGTCCACCAGCGCTTCACGCCAGGCCGGATCGTCACTGGGATTTCCGGCCCAGCGATGCCGCTCAAAGCCATGTGTTTCAAGATCGCATTCCAGGATTACCCAAAATCCCATTTCATCCGCGAGATCCAGCAGGCGCGGGTGCGGCGGGTAATGGCTGGTGCGGATGGCATTGACGTTGAACTGCTTCATCATGGCCAGATCGGCGCGGGCAAAATCTTCGTCAAAAACGCGGCCACGGTCCGGATGCGTCTCATGCCGGTTGACGCCGTGGAACACCACCCGCCGCCCGTTCACCAGGAATTGGTCTCCCCTGATCTCCACGGTACGGAAGCCAATCTTCAACGAGACCGTTTCGCCCTGGCTGGAGATCGTCGCCACATACAGCCGCGGGACTTCCGCGGACCAGGGTTCGACGGCGGCAATCGCTACCGGAGCGACGTCCGCCGGGGTTTCCCACACGACGTCAACATCGAGCTCGGGAACGCGCAGCCGCACAGGATAGGCAGCAGGAGCAGCGGCAATTTCGGCGTCGATGATGCCTGAACCGGAGTCGCTGGTGCCTTCAAATGGGGTCCGCAACCAGACGTCGTCGATACCTGCTTGAGGACGGGCCTGAAGCGTGACGTCGCGGAAGATGCCCGGCATCCACCACTGGTCCTGGTCCTCGACGTAGCTCGAAGCAGACCACTGATGGACGCGGACTGCCACGACGTTTTCTCCAGGACGGACTGCCTCGGTGACGTCGAATTCCTGGGCCAGCCGGCTTCCCGTGCCCACGCCGATCACTGTTCCGTTGACCCACACTTTGTAGCGGGACTCCACCCCGTCAAAGCGCAGGATGATCCTCTCCGCAGTGGCCCAGTTCGTAGGAATGGTGAAGGTCCTGCGGTAGTCGCCGGTTGGGTTCTCGTCCGGCACGTGGGGTGGCTCGGTGGGAAAAGGCAACTGGACGTTGGTGTAGATAGGGCGGCCATAGCTGCCCTCACCTTCCAGGACCCAGTGGGAAGGAACCGGGATTTCATCCCAACCGGAATCGTCCAGACCTTCATCAGCGACTCCTTCTACCTGCTCGCCGGCGGGCAGGACTCCCCTGCCGCCGGGCGTTCCGGGCGCACCGGGCAGCAACCGGAATCTCCACAAGCCGTTGAGTGGGATCGTGGGCGCGTCACTCCGTAGCCAGGAGCGGGCCGGCAGGCGATTGCCGGAGCCGGGGCCGGGATGGGTGATGTAGGAAGTGCCGGTAAACAAGGCCGAAGATGTCGATTCCACGTGGCTCCTTCAAGCGTCCACTGCAGGGTTGGGTGTGACCACGCTAACACAAATTTCGAGTAGTTACTCTAATTTCAGTGTTCCAATCCCCGCCCGCTGTACACTGGCTTGCCATGACCACAAAGGACACGGCGAGCGCCAAGCGGGGACCCTATTCCAAGGCGAAGGAAAAGCGACGACTCATCCTCGACTCCGCCCACGCCGTGTTTGCCGCGAAGGGGTATTTGGGCGGCTCCCTGCAGGACGTTGCCAACCAAGCGGGCATGAGCCAGACCAGCCTCCTGCATTATTTCCCGTCAAAAAGCGATCTTCTGATGGGCGTCCTGGAGTGGCGCGACGAACTGACCGGAAGCGCGAATCCCTCCGCTGAGGAAGAGTCGCTTGTGGATGACGTGATTCGCACGGCGCTCCATAACGAGAAGATTCCCGGCGTCATCGAGCTCTACACAGTGCTGTGCGCGGAATCGATCACGAATGCCCATCCCGGCCGTGATTACTTCACAGAACGCTTCGAACGCATACGGGCAAGCTATAGGCGCTCTTTCTCGGCCTTGGCCCAGGAGGGCAAACTCCGGCCCGGCGTGGATCCAGCGTGGGCAGCCACGTCCCTGGTGGCCCTGTGGGACGGACTTCAAACCCAGTGGCTGTTGGCCCCGGACGCAGTAGATGTAGCAAAAGCCCTGCGCGGCTTCTTCGAAGTGATCCTGCTGCCTGAAGCGTGACGGGCCGAAAACCTGCTATGCGTTGCCGTTCCAGCCCCCTAGTGCATTCCAAATTGGTAGTTGAACGGCACAGCCTCGCCCGGACAGACTTCTTCCCAGAGCGCCGCGATGGCATCCTCTCCCTCGCGGAGGTCCGGTATCTCCACACCTTCGCGGAGGATGGTTGCGGCCTCGGCCGCCTTGCCCACACGGGCCAGTGCCAGGGCCCTAAGGAACCTCAAACGCCCGACGGCGGTGCCCTCCCTGGGTGCGGACTCCAGCAGTTCCAGCGCTTGGGCTGGATCATCATGGCGGATGCTGAGTGTCACGGCCTCGGTGAGCAACGCTGTGTTGGCGGAGTCGGCTTGAACGCCGCTCCTGAGTTCGCCCAGGCCCTCGCGATCCACGCCTTCGGCCAGTAACGCCAGCCCCAATCCGCGATGTGCGAGCGCCAAAGTCCCTGGCCGAACGCCCCCGGCAGCAAGCACCTCGCGATACGCCTCCTTGGCTCCTTCCAGGTCCTGCCGGGCATGCCTCATCGTGGCCACATGGAAGCGCGCCTCAGGACTTTCCTGTCCCTCCAGCAGCTCCTCCCAGTCAGCTCCGGCAACAAAGCTGGGCGCGGCGTCGAACGCTTTTCCCTTCAGCAGTTCCAGCCATGGTTCCTGCTCCGCTGTGACACTTTCATCGACGAACGGGGTGCCGCTCTCGTCAATCCAGCCCTTGCCCGTCCGACGCCGGCGGGCCCGCTCCACCACGCCCCAGCCGCTGCCGTGGAGCAGCATGGTGGACGGCGGGACGTCAGCATCGCTGATGGCGGCGGGCAGCATTGCTTCCAGGTCCTCGTGTGCCAGGAGCTCCTCGAGCCGCTGGCCGGCATGAGCCACGGCCGCATCCCAGTCCGATCCATGGGCCGTATCGGGGTCCAGATGCCCATTGCCGTACGCTTCCACCCAGGACCATTCCGCACCCGCCGACATGGCCAAATGTTCAAACTGGGTTCTCGCGAGACCAGCCTGGATCTCGGCGTAAGGGCCGGCCCCGGGGCTCAACCACTGTTGCCACCGTCTGCCTCCTTGGCCTTGTCCCCAGACGAAAAGCTTCTTGCCCCTCAGCCGGCTGGTGGACAGCATCGCCAGCCCGTCGCCGTCGTCGTCCGCAGCTACAACCCAGCGACGTTCGGATGGATCAATATCAAAGAAGAAGTCCGCGGCATGCGGGCTGTTGACCAACCACGTGCCGTCGTAGCCGTTATGGTCCGTGGGCCGAACGCGAGTGATGTCCGTGGCGTAGTCGCTGCCAAAAGCTTCGTCGGCCGGGGCGATCACGCGCGTGCGGTCCGTCTCCGGAATGGCCGCGTTGCTCCACCAGTACATGGGAACCTCGTGGTCATTGGGGTTGCGGATACGCACGGCCGCGAACAGCACGTCAGATTCGGCAGGCAACCATATGTCCACTTGGAAGACCACTTCCCGGAGCCGCTCGAAGTCCCACACACGTAGGATGTGCTTTCCGTCCAGCGTGTGGACGATCGCGGTGTGCAGAGGATCGCAACTGGTGGGTGAGTGACCGCGCGTGCCAATGTTCCACTCCAAACCGCCCGCGAACCACGCCTTGCGCAGCGCGATGTTGGCCAGCTGCGGCGCGTCGTGCGTGTGGAGGAGCTGCTTTCCCGTCACTTTGTCGAACAATTCCCAGATACGGCCGCCCAACGACGGTATGACCGTCGCCCGGAGTTTGCTGTTCTCAAGCACGACGGCGGGCAGCTCCTTGGGTGCCGCCTCCCGGCTGTAACCGTCCTGCATGAGGTACGGGAACACGTTGGGCACTACTCCGTAGCGGGCCGCCGCCTGGAGCTCTTCCGGAACACCCTCGCCTACGGTATAGGGCTGATCGAGTTCCGCTGCCACCACCGGCAAAGGGTTCAGTGGGCCAATATCTGCCATCGTCAGGGAAATGGTGGTGACGGTGAGGTTGGAAGGTGAGATGACAGCCATGTCAGGATCCGTTCGTAAGGAATTCAACGTCCACACCCACAGTCTCCTCGAACCGGGAAGCGAGCGCCAGAGCGGATAATTGCTTACGAATCGTAAGTTTCGTAAGGTTCGGGTTATGACAGTAACAACCGCGAATGAAGCGAGAATGCACTGGTCAGAACTCATTGACGCCGTGCGGCAGGAACCCGTCCACATCACCCGCCGCGGCCGCCCAGTAGCTGTAGTTGTTGACCCGGACTTCTACGAACGAGCCGTGGCAGCGCTTGAAGACGCTGAAGACCTGGCCGATACACACACGGCGAAGACCGAAACAGAACCACGCGTCACTCACGCGGAGTTGTTGCGTGAGCTTGGAATCGAGGCGTGAGCGCAGACCTCAACATCGCCTACACGGCCACGGCGGCAACGCAGATCCGCAAACTGGACAAATCCGCCCAGGTGAGGGTGTTGACGACCGTGGAAATACTGGGTGCCACTCCATGGCCGCCCAAAGCGACCCAGCTCGTTGGCGGCGATGGACAATGGCGAATCAGGCTCGGCGATTACCATATCGTCTACGAAATCCACGACCACGAACTCTTGATCCTGGTTGTGAAGGTAGGACACCGCAAGGAAATCTACCGACACCAGAAAGCTCTACGAAAGTCCGCACCGGCGGTTCCGGAACCCCGGGGTTACGACAAGGAGCTGACCACCAGTTTCCGCACAAGGGCGGTGCCGCCTTCCACGCGCAGCCCGGTGCCGAAGCTCCCAGGCAGGGGAAAGACCAGATCGCTCAGGACAACCCTGCCGTCTTGGGCGAAGACCTCCACTGATTGATCCACGATAATACGCAGCCTCAGCACGCCGCCGTCGAGCTTCACCGGTGCATGCTCTGCCGACGCGAACTTTTCGTGGAAGCCGGTGTTTCCGGAGTTTCGTCGATCCAAGATGAGCTGACTCGTTGCGGCGTCGAAGCTGAGAACCGTTGCGGCGCTCCCATCCGGGGCACCGAGCAGCCTGAAGGAAATGGTCCGGCATGAGCCGGGCAGGATCTCAGCCTCGATCAGCTGGGCTGCCCCGGGCACGGCGTCGGGCAGTTGCACCTTGGAGTTGTGAAGTTCGGCATCCTTGAGCATGCTGGCCGGCTTTCCAGATTCCAGCGGCAGCACCGGACGCTGCATGAGGCGAGGCATACCCTCTACGGTTGCAAGTTCGACCTCGCGGGCAAGCGACATGCCGGAGCGCCACGGGGCCGTTGGCAAGGAGTTGGCATAGTCCCAGTTGTTCATCCAGCCGATCATGATGCGGCGGTTCTCCGCGACATTGCTGAAAGAGACCGCGGCGTAGTAGTCACGCCCCCAGTCGAGCCAGAGGCATTGCCTGAGATCCATGGTTCCGTCGGCACCGGGTGAAACGAGCGAATCAGGATCGGCAGTGAACTGCACGCCATCGAAGTGCCCCACGAAGTACTGTCCTCCGGAGCCACCGGCCACGGCGCCAGGATTGACGTTGACAACCAGGACCCACTTGACGTTCTCCGGGTCGCCGTCGACGGGCAGCGGGAAGAGGTCCGGGCATTCCCATTCGCCTTCCGCCGAGTTCGCGGGGCCGAAAGTACTCAGGTATTCCCAGTCCTTCAGGTTCTCCGAGCGGTACATGACAACCTGCTGATGCTGGGCCTCCACGGCCACCATGATCCAACTGGAGCCGGCAGATCCCTCGTAGCGGAACACCTTGGGATCCCGGAAATGGGCCGAGTCACGGCCAAGCACCGGGTTGCCTGCATATTTGCTCCACGTCATGCCGCCATCCGTGGAAAACGCGAGGGACTGGGCCTGTGTCCCCCGATGCGCCGAGCCTTCCTTGAAGGCGCTCGTGTAGATGGCCACCAACGCCGGATCTTCCTCTGTGCCGAATCCTGACGAATTGCCGTGGTCCACCACGATGCTGCCGGAAAAGACGTCTTCTTCCTCGTCGCAGGCGATGGCAACCGGGTGTTCGGTCCAGTGCAGGAGGTCAGTCGAGGTGGCGTGCCCCCAGGACATGTTGCCCCAGACGTTGTCGAAGGGGTTGTTTTGGTAGAAGAGATGGTAAACGCCGTTGTACCAAAGCAGTCCGTTGGGATCGTTCAGCCAGGTGTTCTTGGCCGTGTAATGAAGTATCGGGCGCATCGTTGAGGCGGCGTCTTCGCCAGGAACGGCACGGTGCGTTGTTGTTTCAGTCATCGGAGGTCTTTCGGGAGGAGCGCGACGGAATCGCGAAGAACCATGGGGCATGGAAGAACGGTGGGGTGGGTGGCGAACAGCTGCAGGTCGGTTTTCCCTTCGATGGCATCGATCAGGTTTTCCGTTGCCCAGGCACCCATTTCGTAGTGCGGCAGGGCGACTGTTGTCAGCGCCGGGTAAAGGTTTTCGGCAATGAGTTCCTGGTTGTCGAAACCGACGAAGGAGATGTCATCCGGAATCCGCAGGCCAAGTTCCGCAGCGGCCCGGTAGGCGCCCATGGCCATACGGTCGTTGTAGCAAAACACGGCCGTTGGCCGGTTCTCGGATTTCAGCAGGCGCAGCGCCGCCTGGTAGCCACCGGGCATCTCCGAGATCTCGGACTGAACCAGTTCTTCGTGGAACGGCAGCCCGGCGTCTGCCAACGTCTCCTTGAAAGCCCTCAACCGGGAGTGGGTTGCGGGCACGTCGTCGGTGTTGTTGAGCATCCCGATCCGGGTGTGACCGGCGTCGATCAGTGTCTGCACTGCGGACCTTGCCCCGCCCACTTCGTCGGGGATGACGGAGGAAACAGTTTGGCTGATGTCTTCGGAGTCCACCAGGACTGCAGGCAGTCCAGCGAGGTTCTTGGGGACAGCCAGCTTCCGGTGATACATCGTGGCGTACAGGATGCCATCCACTTGCCGGTCCAGCAGATCCGCTACCTGGCTCTCCTTGGACTCCTGGGAGCTGGTGCTGGTGGAGTTGATGATCATGATGTTGTAGCCCCGGCGTTTCGCAGTTTCCTCTGCGCCCAGGATGATCCTGCCTGCATGCGGCGTGGTGGCGATTTCCTCGCTGATGAACCCCAGCATCCCTGAACGTTGTGTCCGCAGGGCCTGGGCCAGGCGGTTCGGACCATATCCGAGGCGGTGCGCAGCCTCCTGGACCCGCTCCCTCGTTCTTGCGCCAACCCGGGCGTAGGCGACGTCGTTGAGGACGTGGGAGACGGTGGTGACAGAGACCCCGGCCTCTGCCGCCACATCCTTGATACCCACTGATCTATTCGTCATTGGTTCCCCACGTCCTCATGATGTTGGTGCTGATCCTGCGATCGAATCAACATGTGCCGCCTGGAAACCGATTGTCGGTGTAGCCCTCAAAGCGTTAACAGCCCTATCTGCAATGACCTGGGCGTCAGTTCCGGAATCAAGGATCGTATTCCGGGCAGATTCGGCATCGACCAGGACGGCCGTAACGGCGAGCCCGTCAGAGACACCTGTGGACAACAGGGCGTCAACCTGGGCGGAGAAGCAGGAATCACTGGACGTGGCGTGAACGTCCATCGCCACCACATGGTTGTTGGACACGAAATTTCCAGCCCCCTCCAACAACCGGATGATGACCGGCGTCGCACCTGCAGGACGGATGCTCTCTGCGTCGATGACCTCGGAGAAGTGGTTGCCCACCACAGAGTTGTTGCTCCCGCTCACGCAGAGAAGCCCGTAAAGATCGTCCAGCCCGTTATCGACTCCCAGGAAGGGTGTCCAAGGCTCATGGTCACGCAAGAAGTGATTCGTCGCCACGAGATTCTCGGAACTGTTCTCTGCGAGAACCACCATCCCGGGATAGAACGAATGCAGCCGGTTGTTGGTGACGCTTGAACGCGTGACGCCGTCCAAATGAATGCTGCTGGCACCCCTGGGGAAGATGTTGTTCGCGGTTATCAAGAGCCCGCCATGGCTCTTGGCATAGATCGAGTGGCCCTTGAAACCTGCTCCGATCAAATTGTCGGTAATCTTTGACGCCTGTCCCCAACCGCGCAACTCAATGCAGCTCCCGCATTCAGCGATGAAGTTATCGTGAATGGAAAGCGCGTCAGCGTTGTGGATAGTGAGGGCGTTCTCCAGATAGATGAAACCCATCCCCGTGACGCGGAATGAATCATTGGCGCTTGCCACGTAGATACCGGTCTTGCCATTCACATACGTGTTCTCCGACGGCAGGTCCGAGCCATCAGGGGTGAAGTGCAAGCCGTCGATGCAGAAGTTGGAGAACTCCACCGAGCTGATCCGTGGGCTCCCGGTTCGCTCAACGTAGAAGGCGGCTCCCTCGGCTTCGTCCACACCACGCGGAAGGTCGACGATAACGCGACTTCCTCCGGGCCACAGCTCATGCAGATCAGGCCACTCGTCTTCGGGGACGTTGAACCGGATGCTCGAGGATGTAAAGCCGTGCCCCGAACCCTCGATCCTGAGGAAGCTGATATCGATCAGCACCTGCGTACGGAGATGGTAGTCCCCGGGCGGCAGGTAGATCACCGCTCCCGGCTTTCCTCCGTTGTTCACATCACTGGCTGCCTGCCGGGCCTTGACGTCGGCGATGATGCTGTTGATCACTTCACCGACGTCCTCGGACGGGTTGCCGACCGGCCACGTAGTCACGTCGTAGTAGTTGTTGCTTGACATAGCTTCTGCCCTTTTTGTGGTGTGGTTTCTCAGCCCTTGACGGCTTCTTAGCCCTTGACGGCGCCGAGCGTCATGCCTGCGACGATCTTGCGCTGCAGGAGAAGGGTGAGAAGGATGACCGGGATCGAGTACACGGCGGCCAGCGCCGTCATGGATCCCCAGTCCAGGCCGAACTGGGTCTGGAAGTTCGCGATGACCACTGGAGTGGTCTGCGAGCGGATGGCGGTCATCAGCAGCGCGAAGAGGAACTCGTTCCATGAGGCCAGGAAAGCGAAGATCGCGGTGACGGCGATGCCTCCGGAAACCACCGGGATCACCACCCGCCAGAGCGCACCGAGCCTGCTGCAGCCATCCACGGTTGCTGCCTCTTCCAGGTCGCGGGGAACAGCCTCGAAGAAGCTGGACATGAGCCAGATGGAGAGCGGCAAGGAAATGGTGGTGTGGGCAATGGACAATGCGATCGGCGTATCCGCCAACCCTGCCGAGGCCATCATGGATGCCAGCGGGATACCGATTGCTACCGGCGGCACCATGCGGGTGACCAGTGCGGCCATAATGAACACCCGGCCGCTCGGAGTCTTGTAACGGGTGATGCCATAAGCCGCCGGGACAGCCAGCACCAGCGAAAGCAGGGTGCTGATGATCGCCGTCTGGATGCTGTTGATGAATGACGCCAACACACCGCTGCGGCCCAGGGCGTTCGCGTAATTCTCCAGCGTCCATTCCTTGGGAAGGATGGTGGGTGGAACGGCGATGGTGTCGATTGGGGTCTTGAAGGACGTAAAGAGCAGGTACAGGAACGGGAACCCGTACAGCACCATGGCTGCGGCCAGCAGGATCCACAGGATGGTCCGCGTGCTGCGACGTCCAGCCTCAAGGCCTTCGCGATTTACACCACGACGCTTGCGCGGGGCGCTTGGCTCAGTAACCCCCGACGGCGGCAGCACAGTTTTGCCTGTCGCGTCACCGGGTGTTTGCTTCGCTGCCTGGGTGTGCTCGGCAGCTTGGGTGTGCTCGGCAGCTTGGGTGTGCTTGGCAGCTGTGAGCCGGGCGACCATTGCTGCCCGGCGCGGCCTGATGCCAGGAGCGGAAGCCGGTGTCCCGCCGTCGTGCGAGGTTTCTGCGGCGCTCATCAGTTGTCCTTTCCTGGCCGCCAGATGGTGGCCACCGCGAAGAATGCGACGGCGAGCATCGCCAGCAGGTAGATGGTGCCCATGGCGCTGGCCAGGCCGGGATCGCCGAAGCGGATCATGGTCCGGTAGATCAGCAGGCTCATGGTTTCGGAGGCGGACTGCGGGCCGCCGTTGGTTTGGATGAGGATGGTATCAAAGGCCCGGGCGGCATCGATTCCGCGGACCACCAGTGCCACGGCGATCACCGGGCGGAGGAGCGGAAGGATGATCTGGAACAGAAGCGCCGGTGCCTTGGCGCCGTCCAGGCGGGCTGCCTCGATGAGGTCGCCGGGGATGTTTTGGAGCCCTGCGAACAGCACCAGGCACATGAAGGACGTTGTGAGCCAGATGTCCGGGACGGCTACCGAGAACAGCACGATGTTCGGGTCCGAGAGCCAGCCGATCTGGTTGGGGTTGGATAGGATGCCTGCTTGGTGCATGATGGTCCCGATGAGGCCGAAGTTATCGATCATCAGGAACTTCCAGAGCAGGCCGGCCACGATCGGCGCAATCATCAGCGGGTATAGGAAGACCGTTCGCCAGATCTGGGACTTGCGTCCCAGCGTGGTGAACAGGAGGGCCATCCCCAGGCCGAGCGCGAACTCGAGCGTCACCACCACCACTGTGTAAGCCAGGGTTCGCCAGCCGGCACCCATGAAGGCTTCAGAGGCGAACGCTGCAGCGTAGTTTTGGAATCCGACAAAGTCACGCGGGCCGCCCGCGATGGGCGAGATCTTGAAGAAGCTGTCTGCGACGAGGCGGAACAGCGGGTAGGCCACAAACACGGCCAGGAACAGCGCCGCTGGGGTCATCAGGTATAGGGCGAAGCGGCGATCGGAGATACGCACGATTTTCTCTTCTGTTTGTTGGGGCCACGGCCGGCACCGGCTGAGTCGGCTGGTGCCGGCCGCGGAGTCTTTACTTGAGGAGGTCCTGGATCTGCTTCTTGGCGTCAGCCAGGAGGGTTGCGGAGTCGCCGCCAGCTACAGCCTTCTGCAGGAGCGGAACCAGCACGGTGTCCACAATCTGCTGCCACTTGGCTGTTGCCGGACGCGTTGCGGTTGCCTTGCCGTTGAGCGTTTCGATCAGCGGCTTGAAGCTCTCGTAGCCCGGCTGGTTCTGGTACTTCTCAAACGCTGAGATGCGCGAGGCGAGTCCGAGGCTGGATTCCACACCCATGCTGTTGTAGTCGTACGCGCACTTGATGAACTTCTTGGCTGCATCTGCGTTCTTGGTCGCCTTGGGTACGGACAGGTACCACGGTCCCGGGACACCCGCGACGCCGGCGCTGCCGCCAATCATCGCTGCAGCTCCCACCTTGCCTGCAACGGGAGAGTCCTTGGGGATCTGCCGGTAGGCGTGGGCCCAGAAGCGGGTCATGGCGGTCTTGCCCTGGTTGAACAGGTTCTGTGCCGCAGCCCAGTCAACCTGTGCAGCACCCGGAGGGGCGTCCTTGGTGAGGCTGACGTAGAAGTCGAGCGCTTCCTTGTGGGCAGCGTTATCGATGATCACGTTGTTGTTCGCATCAAGGACCATCGGCGAGCCGGCCTGCAGGACGTGGGCAAGCCATTCCGTTTCCACGGCGCCCTTCACGTCCGTGCCATACATGCCGTCCTTGGTGAAGAATTCGGAGATGTCCTGGTACTGCTTCCACGTGGTGGGAGCTGCCAGGTCGTAGCCGTACTTTGTCTTGAAATCTGCCTTGTTCTTGGCGTCCTCGAAGAGGTCCTTGCGGTACAGGATGATCTCTGCGTTGGTCCAGGCCGGCATTCCGATGAAGTGGCCGTCAACGTTGGCTTCCTTCACGAGGGCGGGGAAAATGTCCTTCTTGGCTTCATCGGTGAACAGTTCATCGATTGGCTGGACTGCATCCTTGAAGCTGGGGAGCCACACGGAGTCCAATGCCGCGACGTCGAAGGAGACATTGCCGGAGGAGAACTCACTGGAGAGCCGGTTGAACATGCCGTCATAGGGCAGTTCGACGAAGTTGACGTCGAGGCCGGTGTCTTTCTTGCATTGCTGGGCAACGCCTGTGAGCTCGGCGTGGCCTCCTGCTTCCACCAGGACGTTGACTGTGCTGGATGCGCTTCCGGATGTTGGTGCGGGGCCCCCGGCACCGCAACCGGTAGCTGCGAGTGCGACGGCAGTGCAGAGGCCGCCGAGTGTGACGAGCCTGGAGATGGTCTTTCGAGTGGACATCGCTGTCGACTTTCTCTTGGAACGGGATTGAAAGAATCTTTGGGGATGGAGAATCGTTTTGCCAAAACGACTTGGCAACACCATAGGCCCGATTTCGGCAGTATGTCAAGCGTCACATTTTGGCCAGTTTGGCGCCTTGACGCGCCGGATGCGCCAGCCCTAGAGTCATCGACGCTGGTAGATAAACCGTTTTGGCATATTTTGGCCGATTTGGCAGTTTTTGGCATCCGCTGTGCCCAGTGGGCATCCCCTTCAAAGGAGAACGTATGAAACCCATCCCGGACATCAGCCGGCGAAGTGTGCTCCGCGCGCTTACGGCGTCGGCAGCTGTCGCCTTCGCTTTCGCGGCCACGGGCAACGCTGCTGCCGCAGCACGTGAACAAGTGGCCGCAGCGCCCGACGCCGGTACTCAGCCGCAGGGGCACCGTCACCTGATCGGCGTCCTGTAGGGCATTCGTCTATAGAGCAGCCCTCTGTAGAACCACCCGGAACCGCAGGAGGCATGCGGCAGCATGCGTCTAAGCGAGGCACGAGCGAGCATCAGAGCACGGCGCCGGCGGTTCTGGCAGCACTTAAAGAGAAGCAGCACAGTCAGTAGAGCAGCACAGTTCAGTCCCCCAACGATGTGAGGAGAACCAGCTTTGACCACCGTCTATGACGTCACCACCTGGAGCGTGCCAGGGAATCCGTCCGCTACCCCGTACAACGACATCGGGCTCATCATTAACAGCATCATCGCTGACATCAAGAGCCAGCAGACCAGCCAGGCGTCCAAGCCCGGTGCCGTGATCTACATCCCGCCGGGAGACTACTCCCTCAAGACCCGGGTTAATGTGGACATCAGCTTCCTCACTATCCGCGGATCAGGCCATGGCTTCACCTCGCTGAGCATCCGCTACAACGCCGGCAATACGTCGGGCTGGCACGAGATCAACCCCGGCGCCAGCCGCGTGAGAGTGGAAAACACCGACGGGAACACGGACGCTTTCCGGGTCTACCGCACAGGCGATCCACGGATCAGCGCGGTCGTTTTCGAGAACTTCTGCCTCGACGGTGTGTCCTTCGGCTCCAACGAGAACGACTACACCAACGGCAAGACCGGCATCCGCTTCGATTCGGCCAACGATTCCTGCCGGGTGGAGCGGATGGGCATGGTGTACCTCGAGCATGGGCTTGTGGTAAGGGATACCGATGCCCTGAGCGTCAGCAGCAACTTCCTCGCTGAATGTGGATCCTGCGTGGAGCTGACAGGATCCGGCCAGGCCTCGAAAGTCACTGACAACCTCATTGGCGCCGGCTTCGTGGGATTCTCGATCTTCGCCGAGGGACACATGGGCTTGCTGGTCACGGGCAACAACGTCTTCCCCCGGGGCAAGAGCAGCGTGCACTTCAAGGACTGTACGCGCTCTTCCATCACGTCCAACCGCTTTCATGCCTTCTACCCGGGAATGGTGAACTTCGAAGGAAGCTGCACGGAAAACCTCGTTGGAGCCAATCACTTCCTGCGCCAGATGGAACCGTTCGATCCCCTCAAGCCCTACAACAACGGGCTCGACGATCTCTTCGGCCTGGTGCACATCGAGGGCAGCAACAACACCGTTACTGGAAACCACTTCAGCTACGACGTCGCCTCCGGATCGGTCACGCCATCAGGGCAGACGCCCACCATCATTTTGGTGGCTTCCGGAAACAACAACTTCATCGCCACCAACAACACTGTTTCGGCCATCGCGGTGCACACGGTAGTCCTGGATGCATCGACTTCGGGGTCCAAGGTGTTGGACAGCGGCGATAGCAACCAGGTGGTGAGGTACGCGTCCAATTATGCGTTCAGGGCAACGCCGTAAACCGAACGCCGCAACAGCACGGCGTCATCGCACGGCATAAGTAACGACGACGGCGGGCGTCGCCCCACGAGGCGGGTCCGCCGTCGTCATCCTGCAACGCAAGCCCTTGACGAAAGGTCTGTCAACGATGACAAGACGCACCAAAGCCTTAATGTCGATCGGGGCGGCCGTGGCTCTCACCGCTGCCTCATTCTCCTTCGCAGCCACCGCCCAGGCCACCGACCCGGATCCGGCCACCCAGCAATACCGGCCGTACCTGCACTACACGCCGGAAGCGAACTGGATGAACGATCCCAACGGCCTCATCTTCCACAACGGGAAATACCACATGTATTACCAGTACAACCCCAACGGGACACGCTGGGGTGACATGAGCTGGGGCCACGCCTCCTCCACCGACCTGATCCACTGGGACGAACAACCACTCGCCATTCCGCGGGGCTTCAATGGATCCGGCCAGGTCATCGAGGAAATCTTCTCCGGATCCGTAGTGGTGGACACCCAGAACACCAGCGGGCTCGGGACCCTCCAAAATCCACCGTTGGTGGCCATCTACACGAGCAATTACACTGCGGCCCACCCCACCCTCGCCGGCAAACAAGCGCAGTCGCTGGCGTTCAGCACCGACGACGGACAAACCTGGACCAAGTACGGCAACAACCCGGTCCTGAGCAGGAACACCTCCAGCTTCCGCGACCCCAAAGTCTTCTGGTACGACTCCCCCACTGGTCCGGACTACTGGGTCATGGCAGCCGTTGAAGCCGACGAACACCGCGTCCTCTTCTATAAGAGCAACGACCTCAAGCAATGGAACTATCTGGATGACTTCGGTCCCGCAAATGCAACAGGCGGGCAGTGGGAATGCCCTGATCTGTTCCCCCTAGCGGTTGACGGAGACCCGAATAACGTCAAGTGGGTCCTGTCCGTGAACATCAATCCTGGAGCCGTCGCCGGCGGCAGCGGCGGACAATACTTCGTTGGAACCTTCAACGGCACGTCCTTCACCGCCGAAAATATAGATCCCGCCAGCCAGCTTCCCCCCGGAAACGTCCTTGCCGGCTTCAACAGTGGCAACTACAGCGGCTGGAACGTCCAGAACGATCCGTCAAACAGTTCCGGGCCCTGGGGAAGCGCCCCCGCCTCCGGAAGTCTTTCAGGACAAATGGCGGTTACCGGCACCATCGGAGCCGGGCTGGTTAACGGCTTCCACGGTGGAGATGCTCCCGTGGGCACCATGGAATCAGCACCCTTCACACTGGACAAGGACTACCTCAACTTCCTCGTCGGCGGCGGAAAACACCCGCAGGAAGCCGGGAAACAGTCGGGAAACCAGGCCCCTCCGGGCTACCTGCTGTTCGACGGCTTCGACTACCCCGGGACCCTCACGCAAGCCGGCTGGCAGCTCACCGGCGACTTCCAAGCGGCACTGAACCCCTCGACGTCGGGTGGTGAATTCGCCATCGGGAAACGGATCAACACCTTCGAAGGCGGCCCGAACCAAGACAACAACGTCGGCACCATCACCTCCCCCGAGTTTTACCTGACCAACACCAACATCGGCTTCCTCCTGGGTGGCGGCACCCGCACTGGCGGGGAACTGCAGGTTGAGCTGCTGGTGGGAGGGGTGCCGGTGCGCACGTCAACGGGCACGAATTCGGGCGACCTGAACTGGCAGAACTGGGACGTTTCCCCTTGGTACGGCCAGATCGCGCGCATCCGGGTTGTGGACAACGCGACCGGGCCTTGGGGCCACCTGACACTGGACAACATGGTGTTGGGTTCGGAACCGGCGAAGCCCAGAAGTGCTGAAACCACCGTGAACCTTGTGGTCAATGGCCAAACAGTCCGCACAGCCACCGGCAACGACTCCGAACATCTGGAGTGGAACGCCTGGGACGTCAGCCCCTACAAAGGCAGCCAGGCCACCATCAAGATCGTGGACAACAACCGCGGCGGTTGGGGACACATCCTCGCCGACGAATTCGTTTCCTCGGATGCCTCCCACCTCGAGCAGCATGATTGGCTGGACTGGGGCAGGGACTACTACGCCACGGTGTCCTTCAACAATGCTCCAGACGGCAAACGCATCATGCTGGGCTGGATGAACAACTGGGACTACGGCCAGGACACTCCCACCAGCACGTGGCGCGGAACCATGGCGTTGCCGCGTGAAGTCGTCCTTACACAGACGTCCGAGGGCCCGCGGCTGCGGCAGCAGGTGGTGTCCCAAGCCGATGCCTTGAAGAACACGGCAGCAGCGTACACGGCGCCGACCCAGGACATCACGCCGGGAACAACCACGCTTCCCATCACAGGTGATGTGGTCCAGATTGACGCAGAGTTCTCTCCGGGAACGGCGTCGGCGTTTGGCCTGAAAGTCCTCGACAACGGAACCGAAGCAACCCGCATCGGCTACGCTCCCTCCACGAAACGGCTTGCCGTCGACAGGACGAACTCAGGCAACGAAGGATTCCATCCAGCCTTCAGTTCAGTAGAGGACCCGCGGGTGGAGTTGATCAATGGCCGGCTTCGCCTGCGCCTGTATGTGGACCGTGCATCCGTGGAACTCTTCGCCCAGGACGGTCTGACCACCATCACGGACCAAGTCTTTCCCAGCGCTGGGGCAACCCACATCTCGGTCTTCTCAGAAGGAGGAACGGCACGGCTGGAAAGCCTCACGGTTACTCCCCTCAACCAGGCTAGGTGGGGAAGCTGACGGGGCAGTGGAAGCCTTTTGGGAGTGGAACCTATGCCGGATTGGAACTATTCGGGGGGAGCACCCAGTTCCAGCGCGTTGATCTCCGCCCTCGCCATGCGGACCGTTTCCCGGTCTGTGACGGTATAGGCGGTGGGGTCGTCACCGTCCTGCGCGCCAAGGGAGATGCTTCGTTGCCCCTGGGTAGAGACAGTTCTCTTGGCGGACATATGAACGGCCGAGAGGCCGGCCGCGTGCATCGCCGGGATGTCACCAAGCCTTAGTCCGCCTCCGGCCATGATCTCCAAGGCTCCCCCGGCCCGCTCCACCATCTCGGAAAGGTTGGCAAGGCCTTCACCTGCTGTGGCCTCGTGGCCGGACGTGAGAACCCGGGTGAAGCCGAGTTCAAGCAAGTGATCAAGGGTGGCCATGGGGTCGCGTGATTGGTCAATCGCGCGATGGAAGGTCAACTGCGCTTCAGGGTTGGCCTGCCGGGCAGAATCCACCAGGCGTTGGACCGCGTGAACATCGATGTCGCCCTCTGAGGTCAGGGCGCCCACCACTATGCCGTGGGCGCCCTGAGCCAGCAGGTGACGTACTTCGTGCACCATGGTGTCCACATCCGAGGCGGAGTAGTGGAAATCGCCGGGGCGGCATCTCACGAGCGGATGGATCTCCAAGCGTCCGGCAACGTGTTCAATGCTGGCTTCCATGAGTCCCTGGCTCGGTGTGATGCCACCAAGTTCCAGGCTGCTGCAGAGCTCAATCCGATCGGCACCTTCGGATGCGGCCGTACCGGCGCCCGCCGCGCTCACCACGGCGATTTCAAGTTTCATGGTGAAACTCTACGCGCGGTAACGCTCCAGCTTTTCCTTCTGGTCTGGAGTGAGCCTGAGGACTCTGCCGGTAGCTTCCGCCACGAAGGCCAGGTGTGTAACGGCCTTGACGCAGTCTTCCCTTGTGACGGGGTCCTTGATGACGTAGTGCAGATCAAAGCTGGCCCCCTTGACGACGCCAACCCAGATCTCCACCACTGCCGGGATGTTGCGATATTCCAACGTCCGCACGTACCGGACTTTGTGCTCCACAACCAACGTCATGGTGCCCTCTTCAACATCATTGAAGAGGGCAGCCGGTGGTTCTACCCCTGGAAGGCCAGCACCTCGTGGTGGTCCGAAAGCCGCGATTCGGGCTTCTTCCAGCATCCGAACGATCTGCACATTGTTGATATGCCCGTACGCATCCATGTCACCCCAGCGCATAGGTACGAGTACCTCAATGCGCTGGGGTGCCACGGAATTCTGGGCTTGCACCCCGGTGCTCAGGGAATCCGCGCTCAGCTGTGCACCGCCGTCGAATCATCCACGGCGGTCTCTTCCTCACCGGCAAACTGGGACATGTAGAGGCGGTAGTAGGCGCCCTGGAGCACCAGCAGCTGGTTGTGGTTGCCCTGCTCCACGATCTGCCCGTTCTCCATCACCAGGATCGTATCGGCGTCGCGGATAGTGGACAAACGGTGGGCGATGACGAAACTCGTCCGGTCCGTGCGGAGCGCGGCCATGGCCTTCTGCAGCAGCAGCTCAGTACGGGTATCCACCGAGCTCGTAGCTTCATCAAGGATCAACAGCGACGGATCGGAGACGAAAGCACGTGCGATGGTGATGAGCTGCTTCTCACCTGCGCTGACGTTATTGCCTTCTTCGTCGATGATCGTCTGGTAGCCGTCCGGGAGGGCCCGGACGAAGCGGTCCACGTAAGTGGCCTTGGCCGCTTCCATGATTTGTGCTTCGGTGGCGTCCAGGTTGCCGTACTTGATGTTGTCGTAGATGGTCCCGCCGAAGAGCCAGGCATCCTGCAGCACCATACCCACCTTGGACCGCAGCTCGGAGCGGCTGAGGTCCTTGATGTCCACGCCGTCCAAGGTAATGCGTCCGGCATTGAGCTCGTAGAAGCGCATTACCAGGTTCACCAGGGTGGTCTTTCCGGCCCCGGTGGGTCCGACGATCGCCACGGTGTGGCCAGGCTCTGCGCTGAAGGACAGGTCCTCGATGAGGGGCTTGTCCTCCACGTAGCTGAAGGAGACGTGCTCGAACTCCACGTGGCCATCGGTCTTTGCAGGCAGGTGGCGGGTACCGGTCTCTTCAACTTCTTCGTCGGCGTCGAGGAATTCGAAAACGCGTTCGGCCGAGGCAACACCGGACTGCAGCATGTTGGCCATGCCGGCGATCTGGCCGAGCGGCTGGGTGAATTCCCGCGAGTACTGGATGAATGCTGTGGCGTCGCCAAGGCTCATCGAGCCTGAGGCAACCCGCAAGCCGCCCACCACTGCAATGCCGACGTAGGACAGGTAGGACACGAAGTTCATGGCCGGGAAAATTACGCCGGAAACAAACTGGGCGCCGAACGAGGCCTTGTACAGGGCCTCATTGCGTTCATCGAAGCGCACCAGCATGTCAGCATCACGGCCAAACACCTTGACCAGGTCATGCCCGGAGAATGATTCCTCGATCTGGCCATTGAGCGAGCCGGTGTTCTTCCACTGTGCAGCGAAGAGCTTCTGGCTCCTGGCACCAATGACGCCGGCCATGACACCGGAGAGTGGCAGCGCGATCAGTGCGATCAGTGCCAGTTCCCAGGACACGATGAACATCATCACCGTGATGCCCAGCACCGTAAGCACCGAGCTGACCAACTGTGCGAACGCCTGCTGCAGTCCCTGCTGGACGTTGTCGACGTCGTTCGTAACGCGGGACAGGATGTCGCCGCGCTGGCGGGTGTCGAAGTAGTTCAGCGGGAGCCTGTTGAGCTTTGCCTGGACATCATTGCGGAGTTGCTTGATGACGCGCATGACGATCCTGTTGAGGAGCCAGCCCTGGGCCCACAGGAAAATGTTGGCCACAAAGTACATCAGGAGCACGATTGAAATGAGGAACGTCAGTTTGGGGAAATTGATTCCGTTGGTGAGTTCCATCTTGGAGACCATGTCCGCAAAGTTCTCTTGGCCTTGCTGGCGCATGAGCTCGACGAATTGTTCCTGGGAGACGCCGGGCGGGAGCTGCTTGCCCATGACGCCGCCGAAGATCACGTCCATGGCACTGCCCAGAATCTTGGGCGCAATCACATTCAGGACCACCGAGACAACCACAAGGCCGATCACGATGTAGACGCCCACGCTCTCAGGCTTTAACAAGCCCATGAGTCGCTTGGCCGATGGCCAGAACTCCTTGGCCTTCTTGGCGGGAACATCGCCGAACATGCCGCCATCGGCTTCCGAAGGGACGTACTCCTCCTCTACGAAGTCGTCGTCATCAAGTGCCTCGGTTGCCACGTCTGCCTCGTCTGAAGCCCGGGCATTCTTCGCGGCCTCTGCCTTGGCAGCCCAGCCACGCTTCTTCTGCTGGTTCTGCTCGCTCATGCGACTTCCTCTACACTCAGCTGGGATTCAACGATTTCCTGATAGGTGGGCGAAGTTTCCAGCAGTTCGTCGTGCGTTCCGCGGTCCACGATCCGGCCGTTATCCAGAACCAGGATCTCGTCCGCATCGGCAATGGTCGAGACGCGTTGGGCAACGATGATGACCGTGGCGTCACGTGTCTTGGCCTTCAAGGCCTTCCGGAGCCTGGCATCTGTGGCAACGTCCAAGGCTGAGAAAGAATCGTCAAACAGATAGACATTCGGCTTGGTGACCAGGGCCCTTGCAATGGAAAGGCGCTGGCGCTGGCCGCCGGACACATTGGTGCCGCCCTGGGCGATCCGCCGGTTCAGGCCGGATGACTTTTCCTCAACAAAGCCCTTGGCCTGCGCGGTCTCCAGCGCCTCCCAGAGTTCCTCGTCGGTGGCCTCGGGCTTGCCAAAGCGCAGGTTGTGCTCGATGGTCCCGGAGAAAAGATACGGCTTCTGCGGCACGGCCGAGACGCGGCTGGTGATCTCCGACGCGTCCAGTTCGGTGACTGGGACGCCGTCGAGCAGGACATCACCTGAGGCGACATCGTAAAGCCGCGGCAGCAGGGAGACCAGGGTGGTCTTGCCTGCGCCCGTGGAACCGATGATCGCCAGGGTCTTGCCCGGCTCAGCGGTGAAGGAAATGTTGCTCAGCACCGGCGCCTCGGCTCCGGGGTACTTGAAGGTGACATCGCGGAACTCCACGCGTCCCTTCTTCTCGGCCGGAACCACAGGGGATGTCGGGTTGTGGATGGAAGGCTCCACATCCAGCACCTCGCCGATGCGGTCTGCACAGACGGAAGCACGGGGAATCATCATGGCCATGAAGGTTCCCATCATGACTGCCATCAGGATCTGCAGGAGGTACTGAAGGAAGGCCGTGAGAGACCCTACCTGCATGTCGCCGGAGTCCACACGCTGGCCACCAAACCACAGGACCGCCGCAGTAGACAGGTGCAGGATCATGCCGATGGCCGGGAACATCAGGACAAAGAGATTGCCGATCTTCACGGACACGGCGGTGAGGTCCTGGTTGGCGTCACCGAAACGCTTGGCTTCATAGGGTTCGCGCACGAAGGCGCGGACAACCCGGATACCAATGATTTGCTCGCGCAGCACACCGTTGATGGCATCGATCTTGGTTTGCATGGAACGGAACAGCGGCATCAGCCGCACCACGAGGTAGCCCACGACAGCCACCAGGAGGGGCACGGAAACCCAGACCAACCAGGACAAGCTGAGGTCCTCGCGGAGGGCCATGAAGATGCCACCCACGCACATGATGGGTGTGGACACCATGAAGTTCAGGCCCATCAGCACCAGCATCTGGACCTGCTGGACATCGTTGGTGCCGCGGGTGATCAGCGTAGGAGCACCGAAACGGTTCACGTCCTGTGCCGAGAAGCTGCTCACTTGGCGGTAGACGCTGCGCCGGAGGTCCCGGCCGATCGCCATTGCCGTCCGTGCACCGAAGTAGACGGCGGCGACGGCGGTGAGCACCTGGCCGAGTGCGACGGCGAGCATCAGCGCGCCGGTCCGCCAAATGAAATCGGTGTCGCCGCGGGAGACTCCCTCGTCAATGATTTTGGCGTTGAGGCTTGGGAGGTAGAGCGTGGCAATAGTGGACGCCAACTGGAATATGAGGACGGCCACTATCTGCGGCAAATACGGCTTGGAGTAGCGCCGTATAAGGGTGACAAGCATGCCCACGGGTCCTTAGAAAGAGTGCGTGAATGAAGTAAGAGAAGTTTTGCAGCAGGGGCTGACAGTATTAGCCTCCCCACTCTACGAAATCCGTTGCCTCGGCGAAACAACCTAGGGAAAAGATCATCCCTGCGGAGTATTTCCCGTGTCGGATGTGCTCCCGCTGGCGCAGGCGGGGCGAGCCGCTGCAGGCCGGATCAGCCGGTGCAGGCCGGATCAGCCGGTGCAGGCAACAAAAACGCCGGCTGGTCACCCAGCCGGCGCTTTCTGTCCCGCCCTCGTTCGCCACGCCCCGCGTACGTCGGGAATTTCGAACGAGGGCAGGATCTGTGATGGTTAGCCCGCGTGCTTGCCGTGGTCCGAACGTGCTTCTACGCCTTGGAGGAGGATCAACGCCATGCGTTCCTGCTGCCTGCGTTCACGCTTGAGCTCCTTGCGGAGGGCGGCGAGCTTTTCCGCGGTATGGGCCTGCTGCTCGGCGACCGTCTGCTGCTCCCGCAAACGTGCCTGCAGTTCAACGTTCGCGCGACTCAGCTGCAATTGCTGTTCGGCCAGGACGTACTGGGTGCGGGACAGTTGTTCCTGCAATTCCTTGACGTCGGCAGTTGCCTGGGGGCGTTCCTGGGTCAGGATCCGCGCAAATTCGAGGTCAAGATCGGATCCGGAGTCCGTGGCCGGGCCTTGGCGCTCCCCCACCGGAACCTGACGGGCACCCCCTGAAACGGCGGGCTCGGCACCCACGTGGCGTGCGCCGTCGTCGGACGTTCCGATCTGGCCGACTGGGGAATCGGCTGTATCAAGGGAAGTGGTATCCAGAGTCATGGCAGCATCTCCGGATGCCGTTGCCACGAGTTCCTTCTCCGGTGCCGCATCGACAGTGCGCCGCAGCGGGCGTTCCTTGATGAAGAGCACGGCCAGGAGCGCCACCACGCTGATGATCGCGGAGATCAGGAAGATCTGGGCAGTGGCATCGCCGTAGGCAGCGCGCATGATGTCCGCGATGGGAGCAGGCATATCAGCCAGGTCCATACTGGCACCGGACCCTCCACCTTGGACCGGAATACCGGCGGCGGCCATCCCTTGAACGGCCAGGTCCTTCACGTGGTTGGACATGATGGCACCCAGGACGGACACACCGATTGCGCCACCCACAGAGCGGAAGAAGGCCACCGAGGCACTGGCCGTTCCAATGTCCTTGGCCTGGACCGTGTTCTGCACGGCGAGCACCAGGTTCTGCATCAGCATGCCCAGCCCGAGGCCGAACACACCGGTGTAAATGGCTACGATCCACAGTTCAGTGGTGTGGTCCATGGTGCCGGCGAAAGCGAGGCCGCCGATCAGGAGCACTGAACCGGCGATCAGGAACCGCTTCCATTTGCCAAAGCGGCTGATCAGGACGCCCGATGCCACAGAACCAATGAGGTTGCCTGCGATCATTGGCAGCGTCAACAGGCCGGCCTCAGTGGGCGTGGCTCCACGGGCCACCTGGAAGTACTGGCCCAGAAAGGTGGACGAACCGAACATGGCGATACCGACCGCGATCGACGCGATGATGGCAAGAGCTGTGGTGCGCTCGGAGATGATCTTGAGCGGAATGATCGGCTGGGCCACTTTGGTTTCCACCAGCACCAGGAGGGCCAACAGCACTACGCCTCCGCCGACCATGAGGGCTGACTGCCAGGAGAACCAGTCGTAGTAGTCCGGGTTACCGGCGAAGGAAACCCAGATCAGGAGCAGGCTCACGCCGGAGGTCAGCAGGATGGAACCGAGCCAGTCGATCTTCGCGGGGCGCTTGATGTGCTGGATCTTCAGGGTCACCTGGAGCAGGATGAGCGCAACAACGGCCAGCGGCACGCAGACGAAGAAGGTCCAGCGCCAGCCGAGCGGGCTGTCCACAATGAAACCACCCAGCAGCGGGCCGCCGGCAGTGCCCACCGCCATCACGGCACCCATGTAGCCGGAGTACTTACCACGATCCCGCGGCGGGATCATGGAACCGATGATTGCCTGGGCCAGGGCGGTGAGGCCACCCATGGCGATGCCTTGAACGACACGCGCAGTAAGCAGCAGCGGAATCGTCTCGGACAAGCCGGCCATGACGGAGCCCGCCACGAAGATAATGATGCTCAGCTGGACCAGGAGCTTCTTGTCGAAGAGGTCAGCGAGCTTTCCCCAGATGGGTGTAGTGGCTGCGTTCGCCAGCAAAGCGGCGGTGATGACCCAGGCGAAGTCAGTTTGCGTGCCCTTGAGTTCGGACATGATGGTTGGCAGCGCATTGGCGACGATTGTGCTGCTGAGGATCGCGGTGAAGAAGGCAGCGAGAAGACCTGTGAGGGCTTCCATGATTTGCCGGTGGGTCATGGGTGCTGCGGTATTCCCCAGGGCGGCATTCTGAATTGGTGTGGCCATGCGTGGCTCCTAAGCTATGTGAGTCGTCGTAGTGGAGCCGGCCGCCGTTGCCCGGATTGAGTCCTTGAGGGACGTGGTGAGTTTGTTGATGACCTGGGAGGCCTCGAGGGCGTCAGCCTCGCTCCAATCCGCCAGGTAATCCCGCAGCCTCACGCTGCGTTGTTCTTCGAAGTCGCGCAGCTTCGCCGCGCCATCCTCCGTCAAAGCAAGGAGCTGGGCCCTGCCGTCCGCCGGATCAGGCCGCCTGGCGACGAAGCCAAGTTCCTCGAGTTCAGCGACGTGTCTGCTCAGGACCGGCGCACTGACACCCAGGCGCGCAGCCAGCGCCGTTGCCCGGGTCTCCCCCTCGCCTATGAAGCGCATGACGCCTTGGACCGCCATCCCGACGTCGGGAACGCGGGCCATGTGGGCGGTTACCACGCAGCGCAGAGTGCGCTGGAGGTCGAATATTTGATGCACAAGATCGGTTGCTGTGGCAGAACCGACGGACATGGAAAACACCCCTTTTTTGTTTGCCTAGAGCAACTATAACTCATATTGATTGCTTTGGGAAACTAAAGAAGCGACTGGACCCTTAAAAACATCAAGCCCCGCACGGATAGCGTGCGGGGCTTGACCCTGGGTACTTAGTGGTCCAGGTGGGTGGGGCCGAACATCTTCAGCAGCGTCTCAACCACGACGACGTTAGGGCCGTCAGCTTCGAAGGACGCTTTGAGCGCGTCCCCCACTTCCTCCGAGGCCACCCGACGGGCGGGAACACCGAAGGACTCGGCCAGCTTGACGAAGTCTGGTCGTGCAAGCTCGGTGGCCGTGGCCTTGCCGAAAGCGCCCACCATGTATTCGCGGAGGATGCCGTAGCCGCCGTCGTCCACGATCAGCCAGGTGACCGGGATGTTGTGTTGCTTCGCCGTGGCAAGTTCGGAGATGGAGTACATGGAGGAACCGTCACCGGATACAGCCAGAACCCTGCTGGGTTTGCCCGTGGTTTCCAATCCCACGGCGCCGCCGATGGCTGCCGGGAAACCGTAGCCGAGGCCACCGGCGCCCTGTGCCGAATGGAACTGACCTTCGCGGGCGTCCCAGCAGCTCCAGCCCCAGTACGCGGAGATGGTCATGTCCCAGAACGTCTGCATGTCAGCCGGGACAGCTTCACGGATATCGGCCATGAACTTCAGTTCCTTGGCCAGGTCCTGTGATTCCAGGCGGGCCTTCACCTTGGCCAGGGTTTCCTTCACCAGGTTCTCAGGTGCGGTGCCATGCCAGGAACGCGTCACCGTGTCAGCGGCACCGGCTGCTGCGAGAGCTTCGTCCAGGGCTGCGAGCGCCTGCCCGGCGTCGGCACGGATGCCCAAACCTGGCCGGTTGGATTCGAGGACGCGAGGTTCGGCGTCGATCTGGATGATGCGGCCGCGGGGTTCGAACGTGAAGTAATTGGAGGTCACTTCACCCAGGGATGAACCGATGACGATGAGTACGTCTGCATCTTCCAGGACATCGGTCATGTACCGGTCCTCGATCCACGACTGCAAGGACAACTCATGCTTCCACGGAAACGCTCCGTTGCCGCCAGGGGTGCAGATCACCGGTGCGCGCAGCTGCTCGGCGATGGAGAGCAGCGACTTCTCAGCCCGGCCACGGCGGGTACCGCCGCCTGCGATGATCGCCGGACGTTCCGCCGTCGAAAGCCACTTCACGGCCTCGCGGATCAGCTCGACGCGTGGAGGGTTGTCTGCTGCCTCGGCGAGCGCGTCCTCCACAGGCGGGACCATGATCGGATCCAGCAGGACGTTCTGCGGGATCTCGATCCATACGGGGCCCTGTGGTGAGGAAATCGCCTCGGTCCAAGCGTCCTGGATGGCCGACGGGATGCCCGAGGCATGCTGGATCAGGCGCTGGCTCTTGGTGACGTTCGCAGCCGAAGCCTTCTGGTCATCCAGCTGGTGCAGCATGCCCTTGCGGCGAGCGCCCAGGCCCTCAAGCGGAATCTGGCTGGCTACAACCACCATCGGAACACCGGTGGCGTAGGCCTCCTGCAAACCAGCGAGGGAGGTCAGCGCGCCGGGGCCGGTGGACAGGAACAGTACGCCCACTTCGCCGGTGGCGCGGGAGTAGCCATCAGCCGCGAACGCAGAATTGTTCTCCACACGGGAGGAAACGAAGTGCAGGTTGCCGCGGCCCATGGCGTCAAAGAGGCCCAAAGCGTGCTGGCCCGGGATGCCAAAGACCGTCTTCGCGCCGAGCGCTTCGAGGGTCTCGACGACGAGGTCCCCGCCGTTGCGCTGATCAGTGCCCTTCGTGGGCGCAGCAGTGCCGGGATCGAAATCGATCATCGCGTCTCTCCTGCGGTGCCCGTTGCCTGGGCGAGTTCTGCGATGCGGGCGCCGAGGGCCTGCTGGGCGTAGCCGTTCGGTGAACCGTGACGGTCACCTTCCACGGCGTTGTCTGCCATGAGGGTTACCAGTTCATAAGCAACGTGGCTGCCGGCAACGCCAGTGATTTCGGCGTGGTCATAAGCCGGGGCAACTTCCACGATGTCAGCACCGACGAGGTTCATGCCACGGAAACCACGGATGATCTCGAGCAGTTCACGGCTGGTGATGCCGCCGGCTTCGGGGGTACCGGTGCCGGGCGCGTGTGCAGGATCCAGGACGTCGATGTCCACCGAGATGTACAGCGGGCGATTTCCGATGCGGTCGCGGATCTTGGCCACTGTCTCCAGGACGCCCTGGTAGTAGACGTCAGCGGAGGTGACGATTCCGAAGCCAAACCGGTGGTCGTCGTCGAGGTCTTTCTTGCCATACAGCGGACCGCGGGTACCCACGTGGCTGATGGCCTCCGTGTCCAGAATGCCTTCTTCCACCGCGCGGCGGAACGGCGTGCCGTGCGTGTACTCCGCGCCGAAGTAGGTGTCCCAGGTGTCCAGGTGTGCGTCGAAGTGGAGCATGGCCACCGGCTCACCGGCGCGCTCTGCTGCTGCCCTCAGGAGCGGAAGGGCGATGGTGTGGTCGCCACCCAGGGTGACGAGCTTGCTGCCGTTGGCGGTGAGGTCCAGCGCATTCTGCTGGATGGTCTCGATGGCCTCGTTGATGTTGAACGGGTTTACCGCCATATCGCCGGCATCGGCCACCTGGATGTTCTCGAAGGGGCTGACGTCCCAGGCAGGGTTGTACGGGCGCAGCAGGCGGCTGGCCTCACGCACATGGTTCGCGCCGAAGCGGGCGCCGGGACGGTAGGAAACACCGGAATCGAAAGGTACGCCAACAACCGTGACGTCAGCTTTGGATACCTGGTCCAAGCGGGGCAGGCGGGCGTAGGTGGCGGCACCGGCGTAGCGCGGGATGCGGGATGAATCGATGGGACCGAGGTTCCCGTTGGCTTCAATACGGAGCTCTTCCAAAATGCGCCACTCCTTAGTGGATAGGTCGAGATGAATCAGTAACTGTGACACCCATCATACACTCAAAGTTTCCTAATAAGCATCACCTGTTTACAAGTTCCCTTTGCTGATGAGCTCACGTGAGATGCCGGTCACATGAGGCGTAAAGATTCCATAAAAACCGGGGTTGAGCCGCTGACGGCGGCCATACGCTCCTTGCCTAAGCAGCACACTGCTGCCCGAAAGGACAACGTGACCACCCTGACCAGGCCGCCGGCCGATCCTGCAGACCGACTCAAAAAGGCATTCCACCTCAAATCGTGGCTGCTGGAAGGAATGCCGGATACCTCGGGCAAGCGGCAGGGTCCGCACGGACAGCCAGCGGAAGCCCACAAGCCGCAAGCTTGGTGGAAGGTCATGTGCCTGACGGGCCTGGACTACTTCTCGACTCTGGGCTACCAACCTGCAATCGCTGCCCTGGCTGCGGGCTTGCTGTCGCCCTTGGCCACGCTGCTCCTGGTCTTCGTCACCCTGGCTGGCGCACTGCCTGTATACCGTCGCGTTGCCAGGGAAAGTCCTCGGGGCGAGGGGTCCATTGCCATGCTGGAGCGCCTGCTTCCTCGATGGGGTGGCAAGTTGTTCGTCCTGGCGCTCCTCGGTTTTGCGGCCACGGACTTCATGATCACCATCACCCTCTCCGCCGCCGACGCTACCGCGCACCTCATTGAGAACCCCTTTGCTCCGCATTTCCTGGAAGGCCAGCAGGTTGTCATCACCCTGGCCCTGATTGCAGGACTGGGCATCGTCTTCCTGCGCGGATTCAAGGAAGCCATCAACGTGGCCGTCGTCCTGGTCGCCGCGTTTCTGGCACTGAACCTTGTGGTCGTCATCGTTTCCATAGGCCACGTGTTCACAGAGTCGCGGGTGATCTCTGACTGGTGGACTGCGCTCAACACATCCCACGGCGATCCGATCCTGATGATTGCCGTGGCGCTGCTCGTGTTCCCGCGATTGGCCCTTGGCCTCTCGGGCTTCGAGACCGGCGTCGCAGTCATGCCCCAGATCAAAGGACATCCATCCGACACTGAGGCCAAGCCAGCCGGCCGGATCAAGGGCGCCCACAAGCTCCTGACCACGGCCGCCATCATCATGAGTTCGTTCCTCATCACGTCCAGCTTCACCACCGTCATGCTGATCCCGGCCGCGGAATTCGAACCCGGCGGCAAGGCTGATGGGCGTGCCCTGGCTTTCCTCGCCCACAAGTTCCTGGGCGACGGATTCGGCACAGTGTACGACGTCAGTACCATCGCTATCCTGTGGTTCGCCGGCGCTTCGGCCATGGCCGGCCTGCTGAACCTGGTCCCCAGGTACCTGCCGCGCTACGGCATGGCTCCAGCGTGGGTCCGCGCACTGCGCCCACTCGTCCTGGTCTTCACAGTCATCGCCTTCATCGTGACGATCATTTTCCAAGCCGACGTCAATGCGCAGGGTGGCGCCTATGCCACGGGCGTACTCGTCTTGATCACCTCCGCCTCCATCGCCGTGACACTGTCCGCCCGGCGAAAGAAGCAGCGGGCACAGGTCATCGGCTTCGGCGTCGTGTCCTTGGTCTTCATCTACACCACCGTGGTCAACTCGATCGAGCGTCCGGACGGCCTGAAGATCGCCGCACTGTTCATTCTGGCCATCATGGTGGTGAGCTTCATCTCCCGGATCCGGCGTGCCTTCGAGCTCCGGGCCACCCATATCAAGATGGACCAGACTGCCCTCGAATTCACTGCGAACAACGTGGACGGACCGGTCCGGATCATCGCCCATGAACCAAAGCATCTCAGCGCCGGGCGGTACCGGGAGAAGCTCCAGCACGCGCAGCAGGCCAACCACTTGCCAGTTGATTGCGATGCAGTGTTCATCGAAATCATCGTTGATGACAGCTCAGACTTCGAGCAGGAGCTCCAGGTGGTTGGCAAACTCCGGCACGGGTTCAAGATCCTGGAAGTCCACAGCAACAACGTGCCCAACACCCTTGCCGCCGTCTTGCTTCACATCCGCGACGTCACCGGTTTCATGCCGCACATCTACTTCCGCTGGACCGAGGGCAATCCGATCTCCAACCTCAGCAAGTTCCTGTTCTTCGGCGAGGGCGAGATCGCGCCGGTGACTCGCGAGGTACTGCGTGAAGCTGAGCCAGACATCACCCGCCGGCCCTGGGTCCACGTGGGCTGACTGCGCCGCGTTGCTTGGAAAGACCTAGCGGCTCGCTGCGGGCACCAGAACCCAGAGGACCTCGACGGTTTCGTCCGTGGGATTGACCCAGGTATGGGGTTCCCTGCCTGGGAAGGAGAGGGTGTCCCCTTCTTCGAGGTCATACTCCTCGTTGGTCAGGATGAGTTTGATGCGCCCCTTCACCACGTGCAGGACGTCAACGTCGCAGTCCACGGCGTATAGCTCGTTCTCGCCACGGCCCCGCGGTTCGATGGTGGCCTGAAGGATCTGCAGGCGCCGCTCCGATCGGGCAGTCAACAAACGCTCCACAATGCCCTGGCCACCCAGGGAAATCCGTGGACCGTCGTCGCGCCTGGTGAGGTGCGTTTCCGGAGCGGCAAACAAGTCTCCCACCGAAACTGACAAGACCTGGCAAAGGGTTACGAGGGAAGCGACCGACGGCGATGTCAGGTCCCTCTCGACACGGCTGAGGAAACCCTTGGTCAGCCCCGTGGCGTCCGCCACTTGTTCGATGGTGAGGCGCTGCGCCTGACGGGCTGCGCGGATTCTGGAACCAATGGCAACGGGAACGTTGCTTGGTTCAACGGGGAGAGCCTTCATTCACGAACCTTTCAGGCCTGTCATTGGGCCCTGTCATTGCAGCAATAGTAGCGGGATCCCGGGCAGTGAGAGCCACAAACAGCCCAACGATGACCAAAGCCCCTTGACTGTTACTCCGATCACAACATATCCTCATAGGCAACAAGTGTTGTCTGTGAGGCACACAACACGAACCCAATCTCCCATCATCAGCACGGAGACTTCGGCGATTCCCAGGAGTATCGTCGAAAACCCCAACCTCCGTGCACCAGCTCCAAGGAGCCACTCATGGACTCATCGTTCATAAACATCGCCATTGTGGTGGTGTACCTGCTTGCCATGCTTGCATTCGGTTGGTGGGGCAAGTCCCGCACCAAGAACAACAGCGACTTCCTCGTGGCCGGCCGCCGTCTGGGCCCCTTCCTTTACACCGGAACCATGGCCGCAGTTGTCCTCGGTGGCGCATCCACCGTCGGCGGCGTCGGCTTGGGTTACAAGTTCGGCATTTCGGGGATGTGGCTCGTCGTCGCAATCGGCTCTGGCGTCCTCCTCCTGAGCCTGCTTTTCGCCGGCACCATCCAGCGCCTGAAGATCTACACGGTCTCCCAAATGTTGAGCCTTCGCTACGGCAGCAAGGCCACGCAGACCTCCGGAATCGTCATGCTGGCCTACACCCTCATGCTCTGCGCCACGTCCACCGGCGCCTACGCCACCATCTTTGTCGTCCTCTTCGATTGGCCGCGCTGGATGGCGATCGCCGTCGGCGGTGCAATTGTGCTTGTTTACTCGACCATCGGTGGCATGTGGTCCATCACCCTGGCCGACCAGGTCCAGTTCATCATCAAGACCGTGGGCATCTTCTTCCTGATGCTCCCCTTCGTCATGAACGCAGCCGGAGGACTCGACGGCATCCGTGAACGCGTGGATGCGAGCTTCTTCCAGATTGACGGAATCGGTGTCCAGACGATCATCACGTACTTCGTGGTCTACACACTCGGACTGCTGATCGGCCAGGATATCTGGCAGCGCGTCTTCACCGCCAAAACTCCCAAGGTTGCACGCTGGGGCGGAGCGACGGCTGGCGTTTACTGCATCCTCTACGGTGTGGCTGGCGCCTTGATCGGCCTGGCTGCCCGGGTAGCACTCCCCAACATCGATGTGGCCAACCTTGGAAAGGACGTGGTGTACGCCGAAGTGGCAACGAACATCCTGCCCATCGGCATCGGCGGCCTTGTCATGGCCGCAGCTGTTGCAGCCATGATGTCCACCGCTTCAGGTGCCCTGATTGCCGCCGCCACCGTGGCACGCGCAGATGTTGTTCCGTTCGTGGCCAGCTGGTTCGGCAAGACCATCAACACTGACGACACCGAAAACCCTGAGCACGACGTCAAGGACAACCGTTACTGGGTTCTTGGCCTGGGCATCGTTGCCGTGCTGATCTCCATGGCCGCGCAGGACGTGGTGGTTGCCCTCACCATTGCCTACGACATCCTGGTGGGCGGTCTCCTCGTCGCGATTCTCGGTGGCCTCGTCTGGAAGCGCGGAACCGGTATCGCTGCTGCCTGGTCCATGGCAGTGGGCTCTATTTTGACTCTGGCCTTGCTGATTCTGTTCGCCACTGGACTCATCCCGAGCGTCGACGGCGTCTACGCCAACGAACCGATCTACTACGGCCTGGCTGCCTCGTTCGTGGCGTACGTCGTAATTTCCCTCCTCACGCCACCCACAGAACCCGAAGTTCGGGCGGCCTGGGACAAGCGTGTGGCCGGGGCAGTCTCTGACGAATTGCCCCTGGAAGCCCACCCCGTCAGCAGCCACAACGCCAGCTAGCTGAGCAGGCCCAGCCCCAAGTAATGTTCGACGGCGGCGCCGCCCGTTTTCGGGGCGGCGTCGCCGTTGCGCTTTACCTTGGGTTCCCGAGTTGCAGGACCCACTTGGAGGACGCTTAGAATTCTTCGTCTTCTTCCCCACGGAATTCTTCGGTTTCATCCAGGGGAACAACCCGCTCGTCGTCATCCGGGACGTCGATTTCCTCCACCCAGGGTTCGTCGACTTCCTGGTCTTCGCTGTAGTCGTACGCGGGGTCCGACTCGATGGTCTCCCGCTCCGGGTGGTTGGCGTGCGGTTCGGTGGTGTCCATGCTGCAACCTCCGTCTGGTGGGCTGGCAAGCAGCCTGCTGACCGAGTACGGGGAGGGCCCCCGCCCCTGTCCTTCCATCTGAGCACTGTGCTTGAAGAGGGTCAAGGCATGCGTGGATCGCGCCCAAAATTAAGGCACGCCGAACATTCCCGCTAAGGAATACCGGCCAAAAATCCGCGCCAATAAGCGGTACAGTGGGCGTTGCAATGGGGCCGCAACTACCCCACCCAGCACAGGAGAGAAAGTGCAAAAGCACCAGGAATCCCACGGTTCGTCGAGCCCCGCTCCGGACCCCGCCTCCGGATCCGGAACACCGCCCCAACCAGTCCCGCCCACGCCTGCGGACATCAGGCGCTGGCGTCAATACCTGGCCGATGAGCGTGCCGAAGCCGCCGTCTACCGGGAGCTCGCCCAGCGTCGCGACGGCGAGGAACGCCAGATCCTGCTCGCCTTGGCCGAGGCAGAAGGAAGGCACGAGGCACACTGGCTCAAGCTGCTCGGAGAGCATGCTGGAATGCCGAAGGGTGCCTCCACCCGTAGCCAGCTACTTGGCTTCCTCGCACGGCACTTCGGTTCGGTCTTCGTGCTCGCGTTGGCGCAGCGCGCGGAGGGCCGCTCCCCTTACGGTGCCGAGCCCGCCGCGACCCCGGCCATGGTTGCCGATGAACAAATCCATGAAGAAGTTGTCAGGGGCCTTGCCACCCGTGGACGCAACAGGCTTTCGGGTACTTTCCGCGCCGCCGTTTTTGGTGCCAATGACGGTCTGGTGAGCAACCTTTCACTGGTCATGGGCATGGCCGCAACGGGCGTTCCCAGCCCTGTGGTCCTCATGAGTGGCGTGGCCGGTTTGCTGGCCGGTGCCCTGTCCATGGGTGCCGGTGAGTACGTTTCGGTCCGCTCGCAACGGGAGTTGCTCAACGCCACCCTGCCCACGCAGGCTACCCTCACTGCCGCCCCTTCCCTGGACATCGAGCACAACGAGCTCGTGCTGGTGTACCTGGCCAGGGGCATGACCCGCGAGGCCGCCGAGCACCGCGCGGCCGAACGCATGGGACTCTTCAGCTGTGACTGCGATCCAAGCCTTTCCTTGCAACCGGAGAAGGAGCAACCCGCTGACGACCACGAAACCGTGGGGTCTGCGTGGGGTGCCGCGATGTCCAGCTTCTGCTTCTTCGCTTCCGGAGCCATCGTGCCCATCCTTCCGTTTATTTTCGGCATGACGGGTGTGGCGGCGCTGACAGTAGCCGGTGTTTTGGTGGGGATCGCGCTCCTGGCGACTGGCGCCGTCGTCGGACTGTTGTCCGGGACCTCACCGCTGAGCCGCGGCTTCCGGCAGTTGGCGATCGGCCTGGGTGCTGCGGCCGCCACCTATGGGCTTGGCCTCGCGTTCGGAACGATGATCGTCTAGGCGGTAATGTTGGTTCGTCCTCCGCGCGGCCCCGCGTGACCGGGGCGTAGGGAATGGAGAACCGTGGATTCGGAGCAGCCGCCGTTGCGCGCGCCAAAACACCGCCGTGCGGGCACAACCCTCCGAATTCTTCGTGGCGTCCTCATAGCCGGTGTCGCCGCCGTCGTGGCTGTCCTTGTCAGCGGTTTGCTCCACGGCGATCCGCGAATCGTCGGGCTGTTTCCAGGTGTGGCCCTGCCCAATTCGCCCAAGAGCGAGCCGATCCAGCAGACCCCGGCCCGTGCCTTGGACGCGCCGCCGCCAGGAATCGAGGAGGCGGACGCCCCGCTGGCGTCGCCCCCGCCGCCGGCCAACGCCAGCGATTCATATAAGTTCCTGGCAACCAACGACGACGGCACCCCGGTTGGGTACTCGCCGTGCCGGCCCTTGCACTACGTGGTGAACGAGGCCACCGCGCCGGAGGGCACGGATGCACTGCTTGCCACCGCAATCGCCAATATTTCCGCGGCGTCCGGAATCCAGTTCGTCAACGATGGCAGCACCGACGAACTCCCCACAGGGAAACGCGAACCTTACCAACCATCCAAGTACGGTGACCGGTGGGCGCCCTTGCTGATTTCATGGACCACACCTGAGACGGCCCCAGCGCTGGCTGACAGCGTCATCGGTACGGGCGGCAGCACCATGTACTCACTGAATAATGGTGCCAAGAGCTACATCACGGGCAGCCTGGAGCTCGACACCCCGCAAGTGACGGAGCTCCTTGCCGAGGATGGCGGTTCGGACTACGTGCTGGCCGTCATGCAGCACGAACTGGGGCACGTCATGGGTTTGGATCACGTTGATGATCCCGTTCAGTTGATGTACCCGGAGATCGGCGCCCCGGACGGACTGGCTGCCGGCGACCTGAACGGACTTCACCTCCTGGCCTCGGCTCCTTGCCGCAAGGACATCTAAAGCTGCGGAGCCTGGCGAACCGCCATGGACTCACCACGCCATCGGTTCTATCCTGACGGAAGCGGCCGACGGCGGCGCTCACCGTCCGATTGGGCCGTCCCGTGAGGGGGTTCGATGGAACCTTATGGGTCGCCAGAGAGGCCAGACCCCTATCCCCCGCCGCCTTATCAGCAGCATGCCACGCCGCCGCCCAGGCCGCCCATCAAACACAGCAGCATCGCGGCCATCCTGTTCCTGTTCGCCGTCCTCGGTTTGGTCTGCGCCGGCGCCTACTTCAGCGGCGAACTGCAAAGTTTCTGGTCCGATTCCACAACGCAGAGCCAAGCGCCGCGGCCCGGGCTGGTTCCCTTCGGCCAACGTCAGGATCCGCTGCCCGGCTTCGAGGAAGCGGACGCACCCCTGGGCACACCGGCGCCGTTGCAGCGGACCAGCACTTCCTACAAATTCCTGGCTGTCAAGGAAGACGGAACACCCCTGGCATACTCTCCCTGCAGGCCGATCCACTACGTGGTGAACTCGGATCTGGCCCCAACAAGCTGGTCTTCCATGGTGGAGGACGCGGTTCGGCAGGCCAGCCTGGCCTCTGGGCTGCAGTTCATTTATGACGGTCCGACGTCCGAAATCCCCAGCACCAACAGGGCCGGCTACCAGCCCACTACTTACGGTGACCGTTGGGCGCCTGTGCTCATTGCCTGGACCACGCCGGAGCAGGTGCCACGGCTGACCGGACAAACCGTCGGCTTGGGCGGAAGTTCCTCCATCGGCCTGAGCAACGGCTATAAGGCTTACGTGACCGGCTCGGTCTCGTTGGATGGACCACAGTTCGCCGGGATCATGGACTCGCCCCAAGGCAAGGAAGTGGGCACAGCTGTGATCATGCACGAACTCGGACACGTTCTTGGTTTGGACCATGTGGATGACCCCCGCCAACTGATGTACGACCAAGCCTCGTGGGTTCGCGAGTACGCCGCCGGGGACAAGACGGGCCTTGCCCAACTCGGTTCCGGCCCCTGCAGTAAGGATTTCTAGCCCTTCCAGCAGGGTCTTCTAACCGGCGGCCACCACTGCGAGCGCGTCCTCCACGGTGTCCACCAGGAAGATCCTGCCCGCCATGGGCCTCCCGGCAGCGAGGCTCCGCAGCATCGGCCACGCCGGGTACGTCTGTTCCCAATGCTCGCGGCCCACCAGGACCATGGGGGTGATGGTTTCAGGGGCGCCGTAGTAGTTTTCGCAGGCGTCCTGGAAGATCTCCTGCACGGTTCCGGCCGAGCCTGGCAGGAACACGATCCCGCCGTTGCAAAGCTCCAGGAGGATTGCTTCCCGGATCGCGTTGGCGAAGTACTTCGCGATGTGAGTAGCGAACAGATTGGGCGGCTCGTGGCCGTAGAACCACGTGGGTATGCCGAGCGTCGCGGTGCCTTCCGGGTAACGTTCGACGACGGCGGCTGCTTGCCGCGCCCAAGCCGTCACCGAGGGCCTGAACCCCGGTACGGAAGCGAGCGTTTGAAGCGCTGCGCTGGAATCGGCGTCGGGCAGTCCGCTGAGGTAGGCCCCCATGTTGGCCGCTTCCATGGCGCCGGGGCCACCGCCGGTTGCTACCGTGAATCCGGCTTGCGCCAGCAGGCGACCCAGCCGCGCGGCGTCGGCGAATTCCTTGGTTCCGCGCTGGGCGGCGTGTCCTCCCATGACGCCTACCAGCTTGGTACCGGATAGCTCACCGTCTTGCAGCAGTTCGTCCAGTGCATCACCAATGGCGTGGTCGTGGAGGGCTGCGGCGAGCGTGGCGTCCAGGCTTGCCCGCTTACCTGGAAGGATGCTCCACTCATAAATCCTTGCGTCCAGGGTGGCTTCATACTCGGTAGTGGAAATGTCCTCGTAGAGTTCCGTTGCTGTGTAGAGGGTGCCGCGGTACGGGTTGAACGGTACGCCGCGCATCTTGGGAAAGATGAGCGCGCCGCGGCTTCGCAGGCTCTCCTCGATGCCGTCGTCGAATGTGCATCCCAGGAAGATAGCGCCCTGCGGGTCCATCATTTTTAGTTCCCGTGAACGTCCGCGAAGGTCCAGTGACTGTGCGTGCCAGCCGTGCATGGACCCGGCCCCGGAAGTAACCAGTTTGTCGAAATGGACGATGCTTTCGACATCGAGCGTCCGTGGACTTGGGTTCAAGGCACCGGAGGGATTCATGGCATCAGCGTAGTAGCGCTCAGCGGCTTGCGTCCCGTTTACGTGTGGGCGATGTTCCGTTGCATGATGAAGCATGAAGACTTCAGATGAGGGCGGCGCCGGCGCCCGGCCGCGTATCGGAGTTCCGGTCCGCCTTAGCAGCTCGGACAATCCCGACGCCCGCGTGGGCGAAGCCAACCAACTGTTCACCTTTATTGTGGATTTGCTCCGTGAAGCCGGTGCACAGCCGGTGTTGCTGACCCCCATTTCGGCCGACAGCGCCGGGCGTCTGGCCTCCGTCATGAAAACGCTCGACGGCGTGCTGCTGCCCGGTGGCGGGGACCTGGAACCGCGTCTTTATGGCCAGGATCCGGAGGACTCGGTATATGACGTCAACCCGGAACAGGATCACCTGGACATTGACGTCGCCCGGGCCACGATTGACGCCGGCCTTCCGCTGCTGGGGATTTGCCGCGGCCACCAGTTGTTGAACGTGCTCTACGGCGGGACGTTGATCCAGGACATGGCACCGTCGGCCGTCAACCATAACGGCTTGAATGCCCACGACCCCACTGCCAATGAGTGGGCATGGCACGACGTCGTGCTGGTACCCGGTTCGAAGACCGCCGCGCTCTATGGCGCACCGGAAGGGACCTCCATCAAGATCGCCTCGGGGCATCACCAGGCGGTGGCCAGGGTGGGTGAAGGCCTGGTGGTGACGGCGATCGCCGACGACGGCACGGTGGAAGCGCTTGAAGACCCTTCCCGTTGGGTTGCCTCCGTGCAGTGGCATCCGGAAGCTTCCCAGCTTCCTGATGCGGAGCGGTTGGCGCCTTTTAAAGCGTTCGTGGAAGTGTGCCGGAACCCTGTTCAGGCCCGGCCCGGAGGAGTACAGTAGCGCTCACTGCATCGCTTTCCGTTCCTCTGAGAGCTCGGCTAGCGCATAACTCCATTCGAATGACGTCCCTATGGGCGTCGTAAGTTTGCCGGCTGGGGGGCCCAACATCTGCTCAAAGGAGCATGGTTGTGGACCGTCCAAAATACGTCCGTCGTGCGAATCGGCAAGCTCATTTTTTCAGCCTTCTGGGTTTTATCTTTAGTCCGACCCTGGCCTTCGCGGGACTCGTCGCATTTTCCGCCACCCCTGCGGTGTCAGCCGTACCGCCGTGTGCAGGAACCGGCGGGGCCATGCAGATCGTGGCCCACACGGACGATGACCTGATTTTCCTTAGCCCGGACTTCATGAGGGACATCCAGGCCAAACGCTGCGTCCAAACGGTGTTCACTACTGCGGGCGAGGCCGGCGAGGGCGCTTCGTACTGGAAGGGCCTGGAAGCCGGAATCAGGGCCAGTTACTCCAAGATGGCAGGGGTGTCTGATTCCTGGACGACCTCGGACGCAGGGGTTCCCAACCGGCCGCTCACCATGCAAACCCTTAATGGTGCACCCAACATCTCGGTAGTGTTCATGCGGCTCCCCGATGGTTTCCCGAATGGTGACGGGAGCGCGGCGTACAACGATCAGAGCATCCTCAAACTCTGGGATGGACGGCTTTCCTCCATCCGGCCCGTGGATAATGCCGCCACGTTCACCAAGTCCCAGTTCCAGACTGCGCTGAACCGGCTGGTTGCCAACTTCCAACCGACCACGTTCCGCACCCAGGATTGGACTGGCAACTTTAACAACCCTTACGACCACAGCGACCATTGGGCAACCGCCAAATTTGCCCAGCTGGCTACGCGCAGTTACACCGGCCCCCACACTTCCCTGGCCTACGACGCATACGTCATTGACGAATACCCCCAGAACGTGACCGGGGCTGAACTCACTGCGAAGGTGGACACCTTCGTGCGATTCGCGGATTTCGACATGTATATCTGCAGCAGTCCCGGCGAAGGTTGCCCCGATTCCCCCTACGACGAGTGGCTGAAGCGGCAATACATCACAGCCATTGAGTGGGTGGGCAATGCCGCGAAATCTGCAGGGACCACCGTCACGGCGTCATCCCAGAAAGCAGCAGCCCAAAGTCCGGAAAAAGCCCGGGATGGGTACGACTGGGGCGCTCCCATGGACGCAACCCGTGAGTGGGTAACAGCCGGCGAAAAGGCAGGCAGTTGGATTCAATACAACTTCTCCCCCACAAGGACCATCAACTCCGTGACCTTGTTCGACCGGCCGCTCCTCTCGGACCAAATCACCGGAGGAAACCTGTTGTTCTCGGACGGAAGCACAGTGACAGTCCCTGCCCTTCCCAATAATGGCTCCGGACTCACCATCAACTTCCCGGCAAAGACGGTGAGCTCTGTGCGTTTGAACATCACCTCGGTAAGCTCCACCACCACGAACGCCGGTCTGGCCGAGTTTGAGGCGTACCTGGGAACGGACAACGTTGCCCCCGTGGTCACTGCGACGCCTCCGGGCGGAACATACGCTGTGGGTCAATCCATCACCCTCACCGCCAATGAGACGGCGACGATCTACTACACCACGGACGGCAGCAACCCCACGACGGCGAGCAGCAAGTACGCCAGCCCCATCCCGCTGAATGGCCCGATGACCCTGAAGTACTTCGCCGTTGACGGCGCCAACAATTCCTCGGTCGTGGCCACCCAGACGTACTCCACGGGCCCTGACGTCACCAAGCCCGTCGTGACGGCCAACCCTGCAGGCGGGGCCTACGCAACAGGTACCACCATCACCTTGTCCGCCAACGAACCAGCGGAAATCCGTTACACCACAGACGGCACTGATCCCCTCACGGCCGGCCTGGTGTATACCGCGCCAATTACGTTCAATGGGCCCGGCCCCATGACCCTGAAGTACTTCGCGAAGGACACGGCTGGAAACACCTCCGACGTCGCAACGCAGACCTACACGGTCCCGCCGGACACGACGGCTCCTGTTGTGACGGCCAATCCCACCTCACGGGCCTTGGCCAGCGGCGCCACGATCACGCTGACAGCCAACGAGCCTGGGGCGGCCATCTATTACACGACGAACGGCAGCACCCCCACGGCCACGGAGTCTGCTACCAACATCAAGTACTCCAGCCCGATTGTGATGGGCAGCTCCACGCTGACGCTCAAATACATAGGCGTGGATACCGCAGGCAACACTTCGGCTGTGGCTACCCAGACGTACACCGTTCCCGCAGCCGGACCGCCGTCGGCCCATGACTTCAACGGTGACGGCCGTGCTGACGTCCTGGCGGCTGATACCGCCGGGAACCTGTACCTGTATCCCGGCAACGGCGCAGGTGGACTCGGCCCACGGCAGCTTGCTTTGGCTGCACCCGCCTGGTCAGCCAACACGGACACCATCACCCCGGGCGATTTCAACAGCGACGGGAAGCCGGACCTCCTGGCACGATCCGGGGACGTCCTGTGGTTCTATCCCGGTGATGGAGCTGGCAGCTTTGGCGCACGGAAGCAGGTCAGCATCGGTTGGAGCACCATGACGCAGATCTTCTCACCAGGGGATTTCAGCGGTGACGGTATTCCCGATCTCATGGCACGTCGCAGCAACGGCGACCTCCGTTTGTATGAAGGAAATGGCGCTGGAGGACAGCGGACTCCCTACACAGTCGGCTGGGGTTGGGGCGTCATGAACTCCATCTTCAGCAGCGGCGATTTCAATGGTGACGGCAAGGCAGATGTACTGGCGCGGCGCACTGATACAGGCGCATTATGGCTATATCCGGGCAATGGTTCCGGGGGCTGGCTGCAATGGACGCAGATCGGGACGGGCTGGGGAACCCGCACTGCGCTGGCCGGACCACGGGACCTTGACGGCGACGGTAAGAACGACGTCGTAGGCCGCATCGGAGACACTTTGTGGCTCTATCCCGGATCGGGAAGCGGAACGCTCAGCAACGTTCCGCCCGTTAGCCTCGGCACGGGTTGGCAGGCCATGAAGGTCATCGGCTGATCAGCCCCCCATAGACCTGGCGCGGGTCGGAGTTTTCCCCCAGACTCATCCGGCCCGCGTCAGCTACGTCCGATCCTCTCTCACATCGACGCCCCTCCCGCCCGATCCTCTCTCACATCGAGGCCCCTTCCGCCCGATCCTCTCTCACATCGGGCCACCTTTCGCCCGATCCTCGCTCACGTCCCGCAGCGGTAGGTCCCGACGTCCGCACTCAGGTCAGGTGCCGACGTCGTGGCTTTACTGAAGCAAGGGAGAGACGAACGCCGCCAATCCATCAGGATGTGAGAGAACATCGGGGAAAAAGCCGCAGGACGTGAGAGAAGATCAGGCGGCGACGCGGACCCGGACGCCAGTTTTAAAGGATTCCTGGGCGGCGTCCGCCCACCTTGACAGCAGCTACCTGACCGATCCTCTCTCACATCGAGGCCCCTTTCGCCCGATCCTCTCTCACATCGAGGCCCCTTTCGCCCGATCCTCTCTCACATCGAGGCCCCTTTCGGCCGATCCTCTCTCACGTCCCGCGCGGCAAGTCCCGACGTCGGCACTCAGGTCAGGTGCCGACGTCGTGGCTTTCCTGAAGCAAGGGAGAGAGGAACGCCGGCAATCCCGCAGGATGTGAGAGAAGATCAGGGAAAAAGGCGCAGGATGTGAGAGAAGATCAGGGGGCGACGCGGACGGGGACGCCGGTTTCGAGGGATTCCTGGGCGGCGTCGGCCACCTTGGAAGCAGCGACAGCGTCCTCGGGAGTGCACGGATTCTTGCGTTCCCCGAGGACCAATTCCACAAACGCAGCCATCTCGGAGCGGTACGCCTGGTCGAAGCGTTCGGCAAAGGTCTTGTGGGAGTTGCCGAACGGGAACGCAACCCCTGGCTCGGCCGAGCGGACAGCCATCTGTTCGTCCATGCCAACCACCACTGAGCCATCAGAGCCTTGGAGTTCCAGCCGGACATCATGCCCGGCCCCGTTGTAACGGCTGGCTGAGACCGTGCCTACCGTGCCGTCGTCGAACGTTACTACCGCCAGGGCGGTATCGACGTCGCCCACCTCACCGATTGCGGGGTCGCCATTGTTGGAGCCCTTGGCGTAGACCTCCACGATTTCCTTGCCCGTGAGCCAGCGAAGGATGTCGAAATCGTGCACGGAGCAATCTCGGAACAGGCCGCCCGAGGTTGCCAGGAATTGGACCGGCGGCGGTGTCATGTCGCATGTGAGGGCACGGACGGAGTGGATCCAGCCCAATTCTCCGGCTTCGTAGGCCCGCTTGGCTTCCAGGTAGCCGGCGTCGAAGCGGCGTTGGTGGCCGATCTGCACGGTTCCACCCTTCTCCCGGATGTACTCAAGGACCGGCAGGGACTGGGCGACATTCACGGCCACCGGCTTCTCGCAGAACACGGGAATCCCAGCATCCACACCGGCGCGGATGAGGTCCGGGTGTGTCGCCGTGCCGGTGGCGATCACCAGTCCATCCACACCCGAGGTGATCAACTCCGCCACCGAACCAAGGAATTCCGCTCCACATTCAGCAGCCACGGATCGGGCGTGTTCCTCCGCCACGTCGGTCAGCTTGAGTTGGACCTGGACACCCTCCGGGTTCAGGACGTGGTTGAGCGCGCTGATGTTCTTGGCGTGCATTACGCCAATCCGACCGACACCCACCAGGCCGAGGGTCACTTGCTTCATCATTATCTGTCTCCGTCAGTGCAGCAGAAGTTGAGTCTTAAGAGGGATTCTTGAGGCGACACTAAACCTTGTCAGTTTGTCCTGTCAAATGGCCCAACGGCAGAAGCGTTCAGTGACGCTTCCAACGCCGCGTCAGCATCCTTAAGGACCTGCGTCGCCACTTCAAGTCCTTCAATGCGACCCAGGGAAACGTCCTCGTGTTCGATGTTCACCAGCATGTTGGGATCAACCTCATGGAGCGCCCGGAGGAACTCTGTCCAAAAGGCCGTATCGTGTCCACGGCCCAAGGCAACGAAGTCCCAGGCCGAGTTCTTGGGCCATTCGTTGGCCCACTCGTCGCCGCCCAGGTTGGTGCGGTTTTCCTCGGGTGAAAGCCGTCGGAAGCCGTTGTCCAAAACTCCGTACAGCGCAGCGTTGTCCTTGTTCACGCGGACGTCCTTCGCTGCTGCCTGGAACACCAATGGGCCAAGTTCGCGGACCACAGCCACAGGGTCCATCTGCTGCCAGAAGAGGTGCGAAGCATCGAGTTCGACACCAACATGGGTGGCACCGGTGAGCTCGATGAGTTTGTAGACATCAGCGGTGTTGAAGACGAGGTTCTGCGGGTGCAGTTCCAGCGCCACCTTGACGCCGTGATCAGCAGCAAGGCGGTCCGTTTCCTTCCAGAACGCAGCGGCCACATCCCACTGATAATCCAGCACGTCCAGGGCCGCGGAGTTCCAGGCGTTGACTACCCAGTTGACGGTGGTCGCTCCTAGCTCGCCGCCCGGCAGGCCGGACATGGTGACAACCCGGTTCTGGCCGAGGCGATGGGCCAGGCGAATGGAGCGGCGGATGTCTTCGGCATGCTTCTCACCGATTTCGCGCTTGGGATGCAGCGGATTGCCATTGCAGTTCAGGCCAGCGATGGAAACGCCGGTGCCCTCGAAGATCGCCAGATAGTCGTCGCGCGCTGCGTCGCTTTCCAGAATCTGGTCAAAGGTGGGGATGTGCACGGCGGGCAGGAATCCACCGGTGTTGATCTCAATGCCCGTGAGGCCAAGATCAGCTATGACCTTCAGCGCTTCGGGAAGCGGGCGGTCGTGCAGGATCGCGTTGTAGACGCCGAGCTTCATAGCGTGATCTTCTTTCCGTTGTTCAGGCTGGATTCGGTGACTGCATTGAGGAGTTCCATGTTGCGGACGCCTTCATCGAAGGTGGCGCAGCGAGGCAGGGATGCTTCTGCGTTGAGCCCGGCAACTTCTTCGAGGAACGCTCGGGCCTGATAGCCGAATGCGTCGTTCTGGCCAAAGCCAACTTCCGGGGCGTCCATGGCGAGTCCGCCGGCGATGTACGGGTGGCCCGGGCCGAGGATGACTTGGCGGTAACCGTTCTCGATACCTGAGCCGTCATTGAGGAACAGCTGGATTTCGGCCGGGCGGCGCTGATCGAACTTGGCGGCGCCGTTCTCGCAGAAGACCTCGAACTGGAGGCTGTTGGCATGGCCGGCTGCAACGCGGGAGACCTCGAAGCTTCCGGCGCCGTTGGTGAACTCTGCGTTGAAGGCTGCGTAGTCGTCATTCTCGACCGCTTCGAACGTGTCGCTGACGGCCACGTGATCGTGACCCATCACGGCACTCAGCGGAAGAGGGCGCTTGGCAATCGCCGTGGCGAGCCGGCCACCGCTGATGGACTTGATATCGCCGCACAGGAATTCGGATACGTACGTCAGGTGACTTCCGACGTCGGCCAGCGCACCGGAGCCGGGCCCGCCTTTGTATCGCCAGCTCATGGGCGCCGTGGGGCTGAAGCCGTAGTCGGTCCAGTACCTGCCACTGAAGTGCAGGACGTTCCCGAGAACGCCGTTCTGGATCAGGTCACGGATGTAGGCGATGCCCGGAGTCCGGCGAAAGGTGAAGCCGATGCGGGCAAGCGTTCCACGTGCCTCTGCTTGCCGGGCGGCGTCTGCCATGGCGCGGGCATCGGCCAGGGTATCGCTGAGCGGCTTCTCGCACAGCACGTGCTTGCCGGCGGCGAGCAGGCCTTCCACGACTTCGCGGTGGAGGGAGTTGGCGATGACCACGCTCACCACGTCAATGTCACCAGCCTCGGCGATTGCCTGCCAGCACGTATCGTTGCGCTCGTATCCAAAACGTCGGGCAGCCAGAGACCCAAATTCAGCATTCACGTCGCCAATCGAGACGAGGCGGAGCTGTGGCAGTACCGGGCTGTAGAGGGCAGATGCCGTGCGGTACGCGGCAGCGTGGGCTTTGCCGGCCATGCCTGCAAAGCCCACGCTGCCGCGTACCATGAGGCATAAGCGGCATTTTGTAGCGCTACAATTTTTGCACTGGGTTTGAGCGTAGCTATGTCCATATGTCCTGTCAATCCTTAAGCGACTATCCTCAAGGACAGACACGAAAGGCACACCGATTCCGTTGAACAACGCACAGACTCGACGCCCCACCCTCTACGACGTCGCCACGCAGGCCGGAGTCTCGCCGTCGTTGGTTTCCTTGTTCCTCAAGGACCCGGCGAGGATCAGCGAAAAGCGTAGGCAAGCCGTCCAAAAGGCGATACACGATTTGGGCTACCGGCCAAGCCGGGCTGCCACCACTCTTGCCAGCCACCGCACCAAGAGCATCGGCCTGGTGATCGACGATTACCGGAACCCCTGGTTCGTGGATCTCCTCCGGGGTATGGAATCCGTCCTTTCGGATCTTGGCTACCACGTCATGCTCGCGGACTCCAGGCCTGGCGCGAACCGCATCAAGGAAGCCACAGACGGCCTGCTGGCCATGCACGTGGACGCCTTGGTCCTGGCCGCCGAGCCCAGCGAACCCATGCTCGCTGGAACGTGGGTCCCCACTGTGGTTGCCGGATGGCGGAAGGGCGTCCCGACAGGCGCGGACCTGATAACCAACGACGACGACCGCGGGGGCAGCATGGCAGCGGACCACCTGCTGGGGTTGGGCCACAGCCGCATCGGCCACCTTTCGGGGTCCGACGGCGCGTCAGCACACCGGCGCGCCGGTTACCAACGCGCGCTGGAGGCTGCCGGCGTCGAAGTCGTCATCGGCCAGACTGAAGGAACGTCTGAAGAAGACGGGTACGGAGCCGCTTGCTGGCTTCTCGATCACCACCCCGGCACTACCGCCATCTTCGCCGCCAACGACACCATGGCGCTGGGCGCTTTCGCCGCCATCAAAGCCCGTGGGCTTTCCGTGCCCCACGATATTTCGGTGATCGGGTACGACAATTCCCCGTTAGCCAAGTCGCGCTTCCTGAACCTCACGTCCATCGATAACCGAAGCGACCTTGTGGGCATGGACGCTGCTCGAAGGCTGCTGGCCCGCATCGACGATCCTGCGTTGGAGCCGGAGCGGAAGCTCATCGAGCCGACGCTAGTACTCCGCAGCACGACGTCGGCGGTTCGGTAGAGGCGGACGCTGCAGGGGGCCGCTCACTGGGGGTGCCGGAAACGACTCTGCCCGGAGCCATCAGGCGCTCCGGGCAGAAGTCCGCGGAACAAACCTAGTGCCGCTTCGTGGCACCCTCCGGTGCAGCGTCAGCCACACCCGCCACTTCAGCCTTAACCTCCTCGAGCGCATCGGAGTGCCCGCCGAGCTGCTCCAGCTCATGGGCCAGCTCCGCGAGCTCTGCACCGCCGGCCATTTGGGCCGTCAGCTCATCCAAGGTGATGTCCTTCTTGTCGTAGTAGCCGATCGACTTGCCGCGCTTGAGCAGCAGGAAGCGGTCACCCACAGGGAAGGCGTGGTGCGGGTTGTGGGTAATGAAGATAACACCGAGGCCGCGGTCGCGGGCCTGGAGGATGTACCGAAGCACCACGCCGGACTGCTTCACGCCAAGTGCGGCCGTGGGCTCATCCAGGATCAGCACCTTCGCACCGAAGTACACGGCCCGGGCGATGGCGACACACTGGCGCTCGCCGCCGGAGAGCTGACCGATGGGCTGGTCAACATCGCGGAGGTCGATACCCATCTCGGCCAGTTCCTTCAGCGTGATGTCCTTCATCTTCTGGACATCCATGCTCTTGAACGGACCGAATCCGCTGATCAGTTCCGAGCCAAGGAAGAAGTTACGCCAGATGGGCATCAGTGGAACCACTGCCAGGTCCTGGTAGACAGTGGCGATACCGGCGTCGAGGGCGTCCCTGGGCGAATTGAACTTTCTGGCATCGCCCATCACGTGCAAGGTGCCTTCGTCGTGCTGGTGCAGGCCTGCGATGATCTTGATCAGCGTTGACTTGCCGGCGCCATTGTCGCCCAGGACGCAGGTAACCCGGCCGTTGTCCACAGCCATGGTGACATCGCGCAGGGCGATGATGTTGCCGTAGTGCTTGCCTACTCCCTCGAGCGAAAGCAGGTGCACGGGTGTGTGCGTCAACGGGTCCTTCTCGTTTTTCAGCAGTGTCTGCTGGTCGATCTGTTGTGCGTTCATTGTTCCGGCCCCTTACTTGAGCTCTGCCCGGCGCTTGACGATCAGGTTCACGATGGTGGCCAGCAGGAGCATCAAGCCCAGGAAGAACTTGAACCAGTCCGGATTCCATTGTGCGTACACGATGCCCTTGTTGGCCATGCCAAAGATGAAAGCACCGATTGCGCCACCCACTGCCGAGCCGTAGCCGCCTGTCAGGAGGCATCCACCGATGACGGCAGCAATGATGTAGAGGAACTCGTTGCCAACACCTTCGCCGGACTGCACAGCATCGAAGGCAAAGAGGTTGTGCATGCCCAGAATCCAGCCGCAGAAACCAACAGCCATGAAGAGGCCGATCTTGGTCTTGGTCACAGGGACGCCAACTGCGCGGGCAGCATTGGCGTCGCCGCCCACTGCGAAGATCCAGTTGCCAACGCGGGTGCGCAACAGGATCCACGAGGCCACTGCCACCAGGATGATCCAGAAGAAGACTGTGATCTTGACTTCCACGCCGCCGATGCTGATGGAGGAGGCGAACACCGCTCGTGCCGATTCGAACCCGTCCAGTTTGGAGATCGACGGCGAGGAGACGCTGCCGCCGATGAGGCGGGTCAGTGCCAGGTTCAGGCCCGTCAACATGAGGAAGGTCGCCAGGGTGACGATGAAGCTTGGAAGTTTGGTCTTGACGAGAATCCAGCCGTTGATGAATCCAATGCCCAGCGAGACAACCAGTGCCAACGTGACACCAACCCAGGCATTCATTGAGAAGTTCCAGCTGAAGAGCGAGGCGGTCAGGGCGGAGGAGATCACGGCCACACCGGTGGAAAGGTCAAACTCACCACCGATCATCAGCAGGGAAACCCCTACCGCCATGATGCCAATGGTTGAGGACCCGTAAAGCACGGTGGCGAGCGCGTTCGGCTGGGTGAACGTCTGGGAAACCGAGGCGAAGAAAATGAAGAGGACTACTGCTCCGACCAGTGCACCGACCTCGGGCCTCGCCAGGAACTTTTGGACCGGACTACGGCGGCCTACCCGTTCATCACCAGGCGATGTCGCCGGCGGCAGGGTTGCTGTGTTTGCCATGGGAATGACTCCTTGTTGTTCAGGCTGCGCGGCGGTTCCCCACCGCGCAGCCTGATGCCGGGATCTAGCGGACGCCCTGCTGGGCGAATTTGAGGACGTCGGAAGCATTGGACTTGTCCACGATGGTGGGTCCGGTCAGGACAGGCTGGCCGCCGCCGATCTTGAAGCCGCCGCGCTTTGCCTGCCACAGGGCGTCAACTGACATGTAGCCCTGAAGCCATGGCTGCTGGTCAACGGTGAAGATCACTTGGCCGTCCACGATCTTTTGGGCGAGATCGGCATTGAGGTCGAAGCTGGCCACCTTGGCCGAACTGCTGGCGTCAGTAACTGACTTGAGCAGGGTGAGGGTGATGGGGGCGCCGAGACCGATGATCACGTCAGCATCTTTGGATGCCTGGAGTTTCGCTGTGGCCGTTGACTGGACCGCGGTCATGTCCTTGCCGTCGACGTAGAGGATTTCCGTTGCCGGAACCTTGGCTTTCACGCCGGCGCAGCGCGCTTCCAGACCCACGTGGCCCTGCTGCTGGATGACGCAAACGGGGTGCTTGTAGCCCTCTGAAGCCAGCCGGGTGCCCACCGCCTCACCTGCAAGCTGCTCGTTGGAGCCGAAGTGGGTGAAAGCACCCAGCTGGCTGGAAACGGATTCACCAGCGTTGAGGCTCACAACTGGGATACCCGCAGCGGTGGCTTTCTTCAGCACATCCTTCAGGGCGTCCGGAGTTGCCAGTGTGACCGCAATGCCGTCAACCTTCTGGTCGATGGCCTGCTGAACAAGCTGTGCCTGGCGCCCGGCTTCGGGATCGCTGGTGTACAGGAGTTCTACGTTGTCCTTGCTTGATGCTTCCTCTGCGCCCTTGCGGACAATATCCCAGAAGGTGTCACCCGCCGCTGCGTGCGTAATGAGGGCCACTTTGATGCGTGCCGTGCTGGCTACCTGTCCGGCGGCTGCACCTCCCCCGGAATCTGCCGGCTTGCCGCCCTGGCTCGAACAGGCGCTCAGGGCCACCAATGGAACCACTGCTGCGACGACCGCCGCTTTGCGCCACGAGAATTTTGCCACCGTTATCTCCTTTGATGTCAGCTTCGGGCGTCCGGGGACTCGTGCCCGGATCGCCTGCTACCTCGATCATGGTGACTCGTCTCACACTTTGTCAACAGTTTGTCCTGACATTAGGATGTTTTTACGTAAGTTCCTCGAGTAGATGACGCCGCAGCGTGGGTGGAAGTCACTTCCTTGACCAGCACAGCCCGGCTGCTATTATCAGAAAAAGGCAGTATGTCCTATCAAGAGAACATGAGCGGACATACTCATCCATCCGGCCGGGATACTGCTTCCCGGGCCGGGCTTCCGCAGGCTAGGAGAAACCCGTGGCGAACCAACTCAGCCTCAGCATCGACCGTTCGTCCCCGGTGCCGCTCTATCACCAAGTGGTCCAGGGAATCGAAGCCGCCATCCATAGCGGAGTCCTGGAACCGGGCAGCAGGTTGGACAACGAAATCGACCTTGCGGCACAGCTGAACCTGTCCCGCCCCACCATGCGAAAGGCCATGGACGAACTGGTCCGCTCGGGCCTTCTGGTGCGTAAACGTGGCGTTGGTACCCAGGTTGTTTCAAGCCAGGTCCGGCGTCCCCTGGAACTCTCCAGCCTTTTCGATGACCTCAGCAATAACGGCAAGAAGCCCACCACGGATGTGCTCAGCTTCTCCCACGTGGAGGCCGACGCCGCCACACTCACCGCGCTTCAACTGCCGCCTGGGTCAAAGGTCTACCACTTCACCCGCCTCCGCAAAGTTGGCGGCAAGCCCCTGGCGCTCATGGAGAACTGGGTCCGTGACGACATCACCAGCATGGACGAAGCCCAGCTCTCCAGCGAGGGGCTCTATTCGATCCTTCGTCGCGGCGGCGTGAATTTCCGATTGGCATCCCAGCGCATCGGCGCCATGATCGCCAATGACTACCAGGCTCCCCTTCTCGAAGCCGAAGTGGGTTCGGCGCTTGTGACCATGGAGCGCACCGCGGTGGATGACACGGGACGCATGGTTGAAACGGGACACCACGTCTACCGCGCCGATTCCTACAGCTTTGAAATGACACTCGTACAGCGCTAACGCAAGGACACAAACTTATGGCCAACTGGGTCTACCCACTGGGAACAGCTACTGACGGCAAGTGGGATATCTCGCTCGGCACTTCCGATTCCACTCTCGCGATCGACGGCTGGGCCCATACGGGACTGAAGGTTGCGACGCTCGTGCCTGGTGCCGCCGTCGAGCTTCCTGCCGCTGCGGAAGAACGCATTGTGGTTCCGTTGAGCGGTTCGTTTACCGTGACGGTCGACGACGGCGAGTACAGCCTCGCGGGCCGGCATTCGGTTTTCCACGGGCCAAGTGACGTCCTGTACACAGGTATCGATAAGGCTGTCACCATCAGCTCGCACGACGGCGGCAGGGTGGCAGTCGCGACCGCACCGGCGAAGGCCGAGTACCCAATCCGCCTGATCACGGCAGCCGAGACCCCCGTAGAGCTGCGTGGGGCGGGCAACTGCTCCCGGCAGGTCCACAACTTCGGCACACCGGCTGCGTTGGAAGCTGATCGTTTCATTGTCTGCGAGGTCATCACCCCCGGCGGCAATTGGTCCTCCTACCCTCCCCACAAGCACGATGAGGAGAAGGAAGGCGAGACCAGCCTGGAGGAGATCTACTACTTCGAAACGCGCGTCGCTGAAGGTTCGCCCGCCCCGGAAGACTCAGACGCCATCGGCTACGCCCGCGTCTACGCCTCCGATGACCGGCCCATCGATGTTTCGGCTGAGGTCCGCACCGGTGACGTGGTCCTGGTCCCGTACGGCTGGCATGGACCTGCCATGGCAGCTCCGGGCTACGACCTCTACTACCTGAACGTCATGGCAGGCCCCGGACGCGTGCGCGACTGGCTCATCAGCGATGACCCCCACCACGGCTGGATCCGCCAGACCTGGGACGGCCAGGACGTGGACCCAAGGCTCCCGTTCGGCGCCTAACTTCCCGAGCTGGTGCACAGCCAAGGCCCCCTGGATGATATCCAGGGGGCCTTAGCCGTACTCAAGCTACCTATTTTGTTCCGGCGATGTAGTCGTTCATCGTCTTGAGCTGATACCGGGAAACGTCCTCGGCATTCTCGTCCTCTGCGAACACCGAAGAGACCATGACGGTGTTCTCCTTGTCCAGGAACCCGATCTCCTTCAGGCCGCCGAAGAACTCGTCCCAGTTCACGTCCCCGTCACCGATCTTGAGGTGCTGGTGGACGCGGACAGCGTTGCCAGGCGGGTTGGTGATGTACCGGAGGCCGTGTGAGGCGTGGTGGTTCATCGTGTCAGAGACGTGCACCAGGCGGAGCTTGTCGCCGGCTGCACGCATGATCTCCAACGGCTTGTTGCCCATATGGAAAGAGTGCGAAGCCACGTAGACCATGCCGATGTTCGGGGAGTTCACGCCCCGGATCACACGCAGTGCAGCCAGACCATCCTCCACGAAGTCGTCCGGGTGGGGATCAATGAGCACATCCATGTCTTCGCGCTCGATGATCGGCAGGAGCTCCTCCATGGAACGGTAGAACGCGCGTTCAGACTCCTCGGCATTCTCGGGGCGGCCACTGAACTCCGTGTTCATGGTCTGGACCCCGAGATCGACGGCGATCTGGATGGCCCGCTTCCAGTAGCGGACCGCAGCTTCCCGGGCGTCCTCATCGGGTCCAGACCACCGCAGGACGGGCAGGACCGAGGCGATTTCGACGCCGGCGTCCTTACACGCTGCCCTCAACTTACCCACAAGCTCGTCATCAGCTTTGGGGTGGTTGAAGAACGGGATGAGGTCCGCATGGGGAGTCATCTGCAGGTACTTGTAGCCGAGATCAGCTGCCACGCGCGGGAACTCCAGCAGCGTATGGCTGTGGTGGAACGGAGTGGGATCAAGGGCGATCTTCATAACAGTCCCTTACCTGTAGAGATCCGGCTTGGTGTTCAACTGGACCTTGACCTTTTCGCCCGACTTCTGGGCCTCGACGCCGGCCTCGCAGCAGGCAGCGGTGGCATAACCGTCCCAGGCGGTTGGACCGCCGATGTCGCCGCGAAGGGCGGCATCAACCCAAGCCTGGACCTCGACGTCGTACGCTGCTCCGAAGCGCTCCTCGAAGCCCGGAGTGACGCTGCCGCCCCACTTGCCGGCGGACTGGATGTAAGGGCCGCTGTCCCCGCCGATGCTCACAATGCCGTCCTCGAAGGACGCCTGAGTGGCCACCTGGTAGCCGAACTTGGCGTTGACGTAAATCTCGACGTCGGCCAGCACCCCGGATTCGGTTTCGAGCAGCACATGCTGGGGGTCGTGCTGGCCATTCGGGGCGTTGCGCGTAGGCTTCCCCAAGCGGACCTGCACGGACGTGATTTCCTCGCCGGTGAAGTAACGGATGGCGTCGAACTCGTGGACCACGGAGTCGTTGATCAGCATCTCGTTGGTGAAGCCCTCAGGCGTGCTCGGGTTACGGTGCTGGTGGTGCAGCATCAACAGCTCCCCCAATTCACTGTTGCGGATGATCGAACCCAGCGCCGAGTACTCGGCATCGAAGCGGCGCATGAAACCAACTTGGATGCGCTTGTGGCCCAATGCCAGTTCAGCCTGGACAACCTTCCACGCGCTTTCTGCATCCGGCGTCAGCGGCTTCTCGCAGAGAATCGGGAAGTCCTTCTCCAACGCCTTGTACAGGATTTCCTCGTGCAGGAAGCCCGGCGTGGCGATCAGGACGGCGTTGACGTCACCATTGTTCAGCGCCTCATCGGCACTGGACAGCGCCACGGCGCCGTCGATTCCTTCAACGGCAGCCTGCGCACGGGCAAGGTCAACATCGACGACGGCGGCTACTTCAGCGCCGTGAATGCGGGTGCTGAGGCGCTTGATGTGATCGGCACCCATGCGGCCTGCGCCGATGACGGCAACGCGGAGAATCTTTGTCACTTTTCTATCCTTCGTGAGGTTCGTTCTTGTTACTGGACGCGCGTGCGGGAGTTACTGGACCCGCGTGCGGGAGCCGCAGGAGAGAAGGTAACTGCGGGTTCGCTTGGCGATGGGCATCGGCACATCGAACGCTACCGGGTACATGTCCTGCTCCACGATGCCAAAGATCGGCCGGTTGAGGCCTTCCACGGCTTCGATCACGGCGCGCAGGTCCGGTAGGCCGCTGGGCGGTTCGGTCATGACGCCGGCCAGGTTCGCCGCAGCCCAAGTCATGTTCTTCTCGTTGACCTCGGCCAGGATCTCCGGGTTGATCTGCTTGAGGTGCAGGTAGCCGATGCGGTCCGGGTAATTCTTGATGAGCTCCAGGCTGGAAGCGCCACAGTATTCTGCGTGGCCCGTGTCCAGGCAAAGGTTCAGGTACTGCGGATCCGTTGCGGCTAAGAGGGTTTCGATGTCCTGCTGCGCGCCAACGTGGGAGTCCGCGTGGGAGTGGAACTGCTGGTGCAGGCCAAAGTCCTCCAACAGGACCTTGCCCATCCGGTTGTGGCCGGCGAAGAGATCAGCCCACTGTTCGTCGGTCAGTTCGCCATTCTCCACGGCCTCGCCCGTGACGTCGTCCCGCCACATCGCGGGGATAACCACAATGTGTTCGCCACCCATGGCCGCAGTCAGTTCGGCCACCTTACGGGCCGGCTCCCAGGCTTCGTCGTACTGCTTGGCACCACGGTGGAATGCCGTGAACACCGTTCCGGCAGTGACTTTGAGGTCGCGCTGCTTGAGCTCTTCAGCCAGACGGGTGGGGTCGTTGGGCAGGTAGCCGTAGGGACCCAGTTCAATCCATTTGTAACCGGATTCAGCAACCTCATCCAGGAACCGTTCCCACGGAGTCTGCTGGGGGTCATCGGCAAACCACACGCCCCAGGAGTCGGGGGCGGTGCCGATGATGAGCTTGTTCTCGACGTCAGTCATGACAGCGGTGTCTTTCTAGGAAGGTTAGTTGGAGGGGAAGTTGTAGGAGGCGCCGGAGGCGTGGGTGGGTTCGGGCCAGCGGGAGGTGATGACTTTGCCGCGGGTGTAGAAGGACACGCCTTCGGGGCCGTAGATGTGTTTGTCGCCGAAGAGGGAGTTCTTCCACCCGCCGAAGGAGTGGTAGGCCACGGGGACGGGCAGGGGCACGTTGATGCCGACCATGCCCACGGTCACGGAGCGCTGGAATTTACGGGCTGCGGCGCCGGAGGAGGTGAAGATCGCGGTGCCGTTGCCGTAGGGGTTGGCGTTGATCAGCGCGATGCCTTCTTCGAGGTCCGCGACGCGGACCACGACCAGGACGGGGCCGAAGATTTCCTCGGTGTAGGCAGTCATTTCGGTTTTGACGTGGTCGATCACGGTCGGCCCTACCCAGAACCCTTCTTCGTGGCCCGGGACCACCAGGTCCCGGCCGTCCACGACCATGGCCGCGCCGGCGGTTTCGGCTTCCGTGACGATCCTGACGATGCGTTCCTTGGAGGCGGGGGTGATGACCGGGCCCATGTCGGCGTCGGGTTCGGTGCCGTTGGCGACCTTGATGGTCAGGGCACGCTCTTCGACTTTCTTCACGATCAAATCCGCGGCGTCCCCGACGGCGACGGCGACGGAGATCGCCATGCACCGTTCCCCGGCGGAGCCGAAAGCGGCGGCTGCAAGGTGGTCCGCGGCGTTGTCCAGGTCCGCGTCGGGCATCACGATCGCGTGGTTCTTCGCCCCGCCCAACGCCTGGACTCGCTTGCCGTGCTTCGTGGCGGTCTCATGCACGTACTGCGCGATCGGGGTCGAGCCAACAAAGGAGATGCCGTCCACGTCCGGGTGGGTCAGGAGCCCGTCGACGGTTTCCTTCCCGCCGTGGACGACCTGGAATACGCCATCGGGCAGCCCGGCCTGCTTCCACAGGCGGGCGAGGAGCATCGGGGCGGACGGGTCACGCTCGGAGGGCTTGAGGATGAACGCGTTGCCCGTGGCGATCGCCATCGGAGCCATCCACAACGGCACCATCACCGGGAAGTTGAACGGGGTAATGCCGGCAACCACGCCCAGAGGCTCACGGAAGGAGAACACGTCGATGCCGGTGGAGACCTGGTCCGAGTAGTCGCCCTTGAGCAACTGTGGGATGCCGCAGGCGAATTCGATGACTTCCAGGCCCCGGCCGATCTCGCCCTTCGCATCCGAGAGGACCTTGCCGTGCTCGGCCGTGATCAGCTCGGCGAGGTCGTCCACGTGCGCGGCGACCAGCTCACGGAACTTGAACAACACGCCGGTGCGTTTGGCCAGGGAAATATCGCCCCAGGACTCGGCAGCTTTCTTCGCCGCGGCCACCGCAGTGTTCAGGTCAGCCTCGTTGGCCAGGCGCAACTCGGCGCTGACCTGCCCCGTTGCCGGGTTATATACGGGCTGGGTGCGGTCGCCGTCGCCTGCGGTTTCGGCGCCGTTGATGAAGTGGTTAATGGTGGTCAGTGTGGTCGTCGTCGACATGCGGACTTCCTTTGGTCTGTGGCTTTGAAAGCTGTGGCTTTAGAGGCGGGGGCTATGTGTTGGGAATCAGCCGAGCAGCTTGCGCTGGCGGTTCTTGTGCTCGGTGTACGTCGTGTAGGCCTGCTGGGTGGATTCGAGCTCGGAGGTCTGGGAGACGGGAACGTCCCACCAGGATTCGGAGCTGGGCGCGTCCAGCAGAGGATCGGACTCGACGTGGATGACGATCGGGCCGGTTTCCGGGGCTGCCTTGGCTTCCTTGATGGCAGCGCCAAGGGCTTGGATGACGTTCTCGCCTGGTTCGATCCGGATGACCTTGGCGCCGAGGGACTCGGCGTTGGTGGCCAGATCGATCGGCAGGTGCTCACCGGCGTCGAAACTGTGCTGTTCCTTGTCCAGGACCCGGTACTGCGTCCCGAAACGCTGCGAACCGAGCGACTCGGACAGCGAACCGATGGAAGCGTAGCCGTGGTTCTGGATCAGGACCACGATCAGTTTGATGCGTTCGGCGACGGCGGTGACCAGTTCGGTGTGCATCATCAGGTAGGACCCGTCCCCTACCATCACCACGACGTCCCTGTTGGGACCGCCGGCAGCGGCTTCGGCCAGTGCCGCGCGCTTCACGCCCAACCCGCCCGGGATTTCGTAGCCCATGCAGGAGTACGCGTATTCCACGTGGTAGCCGAACGGGTCACGGACGCGCCACATTTTGTGCAGGTCCCCGGGCAGGGAACCCGCCGCGCAGATGACGACGTCCTGGTCATCCATGGCTTTGTTCGTGGCGCCGATGATCTCGTTCTGCGCCGGGAGGGGCGTGAACCGGGTCTCGAACGCTTCGTCCACGATCGCGTTCCAGCGTTTCTTCTCCGCCGCGACCTTTTCTTCAAGATCAGCACCCACACGGTAGCCGCCCAGTGCCTGATTCAGTTTCACCAGGGCCTTGCGGGCGTCAGCGACGACCGGAATGGTGGTGCCGTGCTTGTAGGCATCGATCGGGGCGACGTTGATGTTCACGAAGCGCACGTCCGGGTTCTGGAACGCGGTGCGGGACGCGGTGGTGAAGTCTTCGTAGCGCGTTCCGATCCCGATGATCAGGTCCGCGTCGGCGGCGATGGCGTTGGCCGCCGTCGTGCCCGTGGACCCGATGGCGCCCAGGGAGTGCTTGTGATCCCAAGGCAGGACACCGACTCCGGCCTGCGTGTTCCCCACGGGAATGCCGGTCAGTTCGGCGAACTTGGCGAGTTCCTCGTTGGCGTAGGCGTAGAGCACGCCGCCGCCGGCGATGATCAGGGGGCGCTTCGCGGCACGGATGGCCTCGACGGCGCGGCGAATGTCATCGTGTTCGGCCTCGGGGCGGCGGATCCGCCAGTCACGCTCGGCCAGGAATTCTTCCGGGACGTCGAGGGCTTCGGCTTGTACGTCCTGCGGCAAGGAAATGGTCACCGCTCCGGTCTCGGCCGGGTCCGTCAGGACACGCAGACCGTGGTGGAAGGCCGAGAACAACTGCTCCGGGCGGGACACCCGGTCAAAGAACTTGGACAAGGGACGGAAAGCATCGTTGACCGTGATGTCGTAGGCGTATGGCAGCTCCAACTGCTGCAACACCGGGTCCGCTGCCCTTGTGGCAAAAGTGTCGCTGGGCAGCAGCAGGACCGGCAAACGGTTGGTCGTGGCCAAGGCGGCACCCGTCAGCAGGTTCGAGGAACCCGGACCAATCGAGGTGCTGATCGCGAACGTCTGGCGCCGGCGCGTGTGCCGCGCGTACCCCACGGCCTGGTGCGCCTGGGCCTGCTCATTGCGGCCCTGGTAGTACGGCATGATGGACGGGTCCGCTGCCTGGTACTGCTTCAAAGCCTGGCCAACGCCGGCAACGTTGCCGTGCCCGAAGATACCGAACATGCCCGGGATCAGGCGCTCGCGATAGTCCACCCCGTTGATGGAATCCACCGTGTACTGCTTGGAGAGGAACTCGACCACGGCCTGGGCCACGGTCATCCGACGGGTCACTGTTCCTGTTGAGGTCCGCATGGCGGGGCTACTCCGATACTTTCACTGGAATACGGTCAGACGAGGTGGGCTCCCCCGCAGCTGGCGCCGCCACGGCCGAAGTGCTGTTCAGCAGCGAGGCGGCCGTTGCTACGGCACCTGCCACATCACCATCGTGCGGGTAGAGCAGGGTCCGGCCCACCGTAAGGCCGCGGACGCCCGGCAGCGCGAGGGCGGCCTGCCAACTGGCGAAGACCTCGTCCTGGGAGCTGTCAGGGTCACCGCCCAACAGCACCGTGGGAAGGGTCGTGGAGGCCATGACGCGCTCCATGTCGGCCACCACCGGCAGTTTCATCCAGGTGTAGGCGCTGGTGGAACCCAGGCCCTCGGCGATACCGACGGATTTGATCACGGCGTCCGCGCGAAGATCGTTGCGGACCTTGCCATGGGCGTCACGTACGGACAGGAACGGCTCCACCATGGCGATGAGCTTGCGTTCGGCCAATGAATCGATGGCTTTGGCGGTCGCCTCGAGCGTGGCCACGGTGTCCGGGTCGCCGAGGCAGATCCGCGTAAGCATCTTCCCACCATCGGCACCGAGTGCCTGCAACGCGGCGGCTGTGTGGCCGGTGAACCGGTCATCGAACTCATTGACCAGACCAGCCAGGCCACCGCGGTTCATGGAGCCGAAGACGAGTTTGCCGTCCAAAGCACCCAGCAGCAGCAGGTCATCCATGATGTCCGGGGAGGCGAGGATGCCATCCACGGCAGGGTTCGCCAGGGCGATCTGCAATCGGTCCAGCAGGTCCCGGCGATCGGCCATCGCCATCGGCTCGGGCCCGACCGAGAGGGCGCCACGGGCCGGGTGGTCCGCCGCAACAATGAAATTCTGGACGCCGTGCTTCAAGCCCGGGTGGCGACGCCGGGTGGCAGCCGCGCGTGCGACGGCCTCCGGGTCCTCCAGCCTGATACGGCTCAAGTGCTCATACCGGCGGGGATCGTCATTCAGGCTCAACGGACTGCTCCTTCTGCGAACGTGGGTGCTGCAGGCGCAGGGGCCGCGGCGGGGGAAGCTCCCGGGATCCGCCGTCCGCGTTCAGCGAGCAGCGAGGTGACCTCATCCGGCGTCGGCATCGCATCCGCGCAGGAAAGCCGCGAGGCGACGATTGCACCGGAAGCGTTGGCGTAATCCAGGACCTCGGACAGCGGCCAACCGGACAGCAGTCCATGGCAGAAAGCCCCGCCGAAGGAATCACCCGCGCCCAGGCCGTTGACGGTTTCCACCGGTACAGGGGCCGAGACAACACGCTCAGTGCGGGTCTTGGCCATCACGCCTTCCGGGCCGAGCTTCACCACCGCGATCTCGACGCCGGCGGCGAGCAGGCGGTCCGCCTGTTCGTCCGGCGTCCCCTCTCCTACCGCGACGGCGCATTCTTTGTCGTTGCCGATCGCGACTGTGACGTGCGGGAGGATTTTAGCGACTTCCGCGCGGGCTTCCTCTTCCGAATCCCAGAACATCGGCCGGTAATCCAGGTCCAGGATGGTGAACTGGCCTTCCTTCAGACCAGTCCGGGGCCGGGCTTCGTGGGCGGCGAGGTGAGCACTGCGGCTCGGTTCCTGGCACAGGCCAGTCACCGTGGACCAGAAAATGCCCGCGTCCTTGATGGCCTCAAGATCGAGTTCTTCGGCTTTGATCTGCAGGTCCGGCGCCGTAGGGAAACGTCCGTAGAAGTACAACGGGAAATCCTCAGGCGGCTTGATGGCACAGAAAGTCACCGCCGTCGGGTACTCCTTCACCGGGGAGACAAATGAATCGTCAACATTGAACTTGTGCAGTTCCCGGTGCAGATACTTTCCGAATGCGTCGTCGCCCGTGCGGGTAATGACACCGGAGCGGCGGCCGTGGCGCGCAGCAGCGACGGCCACATTGGAGGGCGAACCTCCCAAATACTTGCCGAAGGACGTTACGTCCTCCAGGTCCACTCCGATGTCGTTCGGGTAGATATCAACGCTGATGCGCCCGATTGTAAGCAGTTCGTGGGTCACGATGATCGTTGACCTTTCTCTTGTGAACTCTGAACCTTTGAGCGCTGGGCCCCAATGCCTTGCCACCCCTCAGTGAGCGGGGCCACATGACTACTTTGCCCCAGATTTCATGTCCTGTCAAAGGTTTGTACTGACATATTTACAACATGACACGGACTACATCTACTTGCGCGGGATGGCCAATTCTCCCGTGACATATTGACTGCGCCCGAAGCCGAAAGACCAGTCGCCGGCCGAGTTTTCCATGTAGCCAATGAAGACATCCTCGCCCTTGATGCCAAGCTCGCCGAGCCCTTCGGCAATAGCCTCGAAGAGCGAACTCTTGGCCATCTGGGTTCGTCCGCCCTGCGTAAAGATCTGGATCATCACTACGTCGTCGCTCCGCTCAAAGCCCAGTCCGGCATCCTGGGCCACGCTCCGTCCCCGCGGGTGTTCAGTGAGGATGTGAAAGTAGTCGCGCTCGGGGATTTCATACTCAGTCACGATTGCATCGTGAATGGCGCGGCTGATGGAGGCCAGTTCCTCCGTCGACCGGCCCTGATTGACGTCGATTCTTACAAGTGGCATCCGAGTCTCCTTCGAAGTAGTTTGTCCTGACATACTAACAAAGAAAGATGACGAAGGTACAGAGGGTTCGCGTTAAAGCACGACGGCGGCCCCGCACCTTCCGTTTGAAAAAGGTGCGGGACCGCCGTCGTGCTTTAAAGAGCAACGCGGGGTCACTTTGAGCCCATTCCACACTCGGGAATGGGCCAAAAGTGACCCCGCGTTGCTTTGGGAACTAGAGCGTTGCGAAAACCTCGCGCAGCAGCTTAGCGGTTTCGGACGGCGTCTTGCCGACCTTCACGCCTGCAGCTTCGAGAGCTTCCTTCTTGGCCTGCGCGGTTCCTGCGGAGCCGGAGACGATGGCGCCTGCGTGGCCCATGGTCTTGCCCTCAGGTGCCGTGAAGCCTGCAACGTAGCCGACAACCGGCTTGGTGACGTTGGCCTTGATGAAGTCAGCAGCGCGCTCTTCAGCGTCGCCACCGATTTCGCCGATCATGACGATCGCCTTGGTCTCCGGGTCAGCCTCGAACGCAGCGAGGGCGTCGATGTGCGTGGTGCCAATGATGGGGTCGCCACCAATGCCGATGGCGGTGGAGAAGCCGAGGTCGCGGAGTTCGTACATCATCTGGTAGGTCAGGGTACCGGACTTGGACACGAGGCCGATGGGGCCCTTGCCCGTGATGTTCGCCGGGGTGATGCCAACCAGGGCTTCGCCCGGGGTGATGATGCCGGGGCAGTTCGGCCCGATGATGCGGGTGACCTGGTTGCCGTCGGCGTCAACCTTGGACTGGGCGAGTGCCCAGAATTCGGCCGAGTCCTGAACCGGAACGCCTTCAGTGATGACTACAACGAGGCCGATGCCGGCTTCGATGGCTTCAACCACTGCATCCTTGGTGAATGCCGGCGGAACGAAGACGATGGAGACGTCTGCGCCGGTTTCAGCGATGGCTTCCTTGACGGTGCCAAAGACGGTGATTTCCTTGTCGCCGTGCAGGACCGTGGTGCCGGCCTTGCGGGCGTTGACGCCACCAACAATGTTGGTGCCGGCCTTGAGCATCAGTGCGGTGTGCTTGGTGCCTTCACCGCCGGTGATGCCCTGAACGATGACCTTGGAGTCTTTGTTGAGGTAGATAGACATTGTCGCGTCCCTTTACTTAGCTGCGTTGGCGAGCTCGGCGGCCTTGTCGGCGCCCTCGTCCATGGTGGCGGCCAGAGTAACCAGCGGGTGGTTGGCCTCGGTCAGGATGCGGCGGCCTTCCTCGACGTTGTTGCCATCGAGGCGAACGACCAGCGGCTTGTTCGCAGCGGATCCAAGCTCAGCAAGTGCACCCACGATGCCCTTTGCCACAGCGTCACAAGCGGTGATGCCACCGAAGACGTTCACGAACACGCTCTTGACCTGGGAGTCGCCCAGGATGACGTCCAGGCCGTTGGCCATGACCTCGGCGGAAGCTCCACCACCGATGTCCAGGAAGTTGGCGGGCTTGACGTTGCCGTGGTTTTCACCAGCGTAAGCAACGACGTCCAGGGTGGACATCACAAGACCGGCGCCGTTGCCGATGATGCCTACTTCGCCGTCCAGCTTGACGTAGTTGAGGTCCTGAGCCTTTGCCTTGGCCTCGAGCGGGTCAGCCGATTCCTTGTCCTCGAGCAGTGCGTGGTGCACGTGGCGGAAATCGGCGTTTTCGTCGAGAGTGACCTTGCCGTCGAGGGCAATGATGTCGCCCGCGCCGGTGCGGACCAGAGGGTTGACCTCAACCAGGGTTGCGTCTTCCTTCTTGAAAACGTCCCAGAGCTTCAGAATGACGTCGGCCACTTTGCCGCGCAGTTCTTCAGCGAAGCCTGCAGCTGCGACGATCTCGTCAGCCTTGGCCTGGTCAATGCCCACAGCGGGGTCGATGGCGATCTTGGCCAGGGCCTCGGGACGCTCAACAGCCAGCTGCTCAATTTCCATGCCGCCTTCAACCGAGCACATGGCCAGGTAGTTGCGGTTTGCGCGGTCCAGGAGGACCGAGAAGTAGAATTCCTCGGCGATGTCCGCACCCTGGGCGATCATCACCTTGTTGACGGTGTGGCCCTTGATGTCCATGCCCAGGATGTTGGTGGAGTGCTCAAGCGCCTCTTCGGCAGTCTTGGCAACCTTGACGCCGCCAGCCTTGCCGCGGCCACCAACCTTAACCTGTGCCTTTACGACAGTAACGCCGCCGATCTTCTCGGCAGCTGCCTTTGCTTCTTCAGGAGTGTGCGCCACGATGCCGGCGAGCACGGGTACACCGTGCGCTTCGAACATATCGCGCGCCTGATATTCAAACAGGTCCACGGTTTAGTGTCCTTCTACGTCGAAGTAGTTTTCTGTTCAGCCGGGAACCGCGATGACCGCGATAGCCAGCTGCGGAAAGTACGCGGTAAACAACCGGGATTGAAGCCGGTCACATTGCGTAAGGTCCTCTCGGAACTTTAGCCCTTTGAGGAGTCCCGCCAGCTACACACTACCTGTTAAGTGAGTAACCTTACACTTCTATCGGCTGTAGAAAACCCGCAGAATGACGCGGTTTTTTGGCCGCTCATCGTCTGTTCGACGGCGATCACGACGCCGGTTTCAGGTTCCCGCGGACCGTTTTGCCGCCGTCGGAAATTAGCTGGTAGCCCTCCCGGCTGACAAAGAACGCCACGCCACCGGAGACATTTCCGCAGGCTACGCCGTCGTTATAGGCCGAGCACCGAAGGCCGTTGCGCTCGATGTTCTGCCCGTCGGCCAGCTCGCGCAGCTTGGAAATGGGGCCGCTCCGGCTACCTTTGGGCCCGAACTCTGACTCCATTTGTGTTACGCCGGAACGACACGAGCCATAGACGGCCTTATACGGAGAAAGGAGAACCGTGCCGCCGAGATAACCCAGGCCTGTGCCGGCGCAGTCGTCGGCGATGTCATCGATCTCCGGTTTGGCATACTTCGCCAATTCGCAGTGCACCACAGGCACCACGGCAAATTTGTTGTTGGCCGCATCAGAATACGAGTTCGCCTCATACGGCAGGTTGAGGTGCCCGCCCTTGGAGGAGGTCATGGCGCACACGATGTTGCGGTCCGGCGTCACAAACCCGGTGACGCCCTCGCCGGCAGCCAGAGTGGTCTGCCCGGTAACCGGGACCTCCTTGAGCTGTTCCAGCGGAGGCAACGGAGCCGGCGGAACGTAATCAGGGTCCTTGGTGGCGAAGGAGCAGCCCGTGGCAAACACCATGAGCAAGGCGGCAAGAATCCCCAATACAGTCCGTCGCATGCCACCAATTATGCCGTGAGGCGTCAGGCATCCAGTTTGGTCAGGGGCGCGTACCGCAACAGCAGGCGCTTCTCACCGACGTCGAACTTCACCTTGGCGACGGTCTTGTCACCCGAGCCTTCGACCCCCAGCACAACCCCGTTGCCGAAGCTTGTGTGGTTGACCTTGTCCCCCACCACCACTGAAATGACTTCCTTTTGCGGCTGCACCCTGTTGCGTGCGACGGCGGCCGGGACGTCGGCATCGAATCCGGCGGTTGGGCTGGCGGCAACGCCGCGGGACGTGCCTGCTCCCCAGAAAGAGCCGCCGTAGCGGTTGGAGCCGATGGGAGCACTTCCCCAACCTCCACCTGCCGCTTGCCGGCTCATGCCTTCACGTTTCCAGTCCACCAGTTCGGAGGGGATTTCCTCAAGGAACTGGCTGGCAGGGTTGTACTGGCTTTGGCCCCACATGCTGCGGACCTCTGAGCGCGTGACATAGAGCCGTTTGCGTGCACGGGTAAGTCCCACGTAGGCCAGGCGGCGTTCTTCGGCCAGTTCCTTGGGGTCCGTGGCCGAGCGCTGATGCGGGAAGATACCGTGTTCCATGCCGGTCAGGAAGACCACCGGGAACTCCAGGCCCTTGGCGGTGTGCAACGTCATGAGCGTGACAACGCCCATGCGCTTGGCTTCGGCCACTGCAGCGTCAATGTCTCCGCCGGGAGCATCAGGAATTTGATCAGCGTCAGCCACAAGGGAAACCTGCTCCAAGAACTCGCCCAGCGAACCGTCCGGGTTGTCGCGTTCATACTCACGGACTACGGCCACCAATTCGGCGAGGTTTTCCACGCGGGACTCGTCCTGAGGATCGTTGCTGGCGCGCAGACCCTCGAGATATCCGGTCTGCTCAAGCACGGCCTCCAGGGCAGCGGAAGCACCGGATCCGGAAGCCACTTCAGCGAGGTCATCCAGCAGCTTCACAAAGCCGAGGACTGCGTTCACAGAACGCGTTGCCATCCCTGGCGCCTGGTCAGCACGGCGGGCCGCGGTCATGAAGGACGTCCGCTCGCGTTCAGCCAAGGCAGCGACTGCACCCTCGGCACGGTCGCCGATCCCCCGCTTTGGTTCGTTCAGGACACGGCGGAGGTTGACGTCGTCGTCGGGGTTTACCAGGACGCGCAGGTACGCCAGGGCGTCTTTGATTTCCTTGCGTTCATAGAACCGCGTGCCGCCCACCACTTTGTACGGCAGGCCCACCCGCACCAGCACGTCTTCAATGGACCGTGACTGGGCGTTGGTGCGATAGAAAATGGCGACGTCGCCGGGACGCAGCCCTTCCTCGTCCTGAAGCCGGTCGATTTCCTTGGCGATGAACTGGGCTTCGTCGTGCTCGTTTTCTCCTACGTAGCCGACGATCTTCTCGCCATCTCCCTCTGCCGTCCACAGCCGCTTTTCCTGGCGGTTGGGGTTCCGGGAAATCACGGAGTTGGCGGCGGTGAGGATGTTCTGCGTGGAACGGTAGTTTTGCTCAAGCTTGATGGTGCGCGCATTGGGGTAATCGGCTTCAAACTCCACGATGTTGCGGATGTCCGCGCCACGGAAAGCGTAGATGGACTGATCGGAGTCTCCGACCACCGTGAGTTCGCTGGGCTCGACGTCGGTATCAGTGCCAAGGCCAACGATTTCCCTGACCAGCGCGTACTGGGCGTGGTTAGTGTCCTGGTACTCGTCCACCAGCACGTGCCGGAACCGGCGCCGGTAGGACTCCGCGAGCGCGGGGAACGCCCGGAACATGTAGACGGTCTCCGCGATCAAGTCATCGAAATCCATGGCATTGGCTTGGCGAAGACGCTGGGTGTAGCCCTTGAAGACCTCCGCCACCGCTTGTTGGAAGGGGTCATTGTGGTTTGCCGAGGAGACGTAGGAGTCGGCGTCGATTAGCTCGTTCTTGAGCGCAGAGATCTTGTGCTGGATGGCCTTGGGCGGGAACTTCTTGGGATCCAGATCCAGGTTCTTGGACACAAGAGTGATCAGGCGCAGGGAATCCGCGGAGTCGTAGATGGAGAAGTTCGAGTTCAGGCCCACGTTCGCAGCCTCACGGCGCAGAATGCGCACACAGGAGGAGTGGAACGTGGAGATCCACATGCTCTTGGCCCGGCCACCTACCAGGGCCTCGATACGTTCGCGCATCTCCGCCGCGGCCTTGTTGGTAAAGGTGATGGCCAGGATTTCGCCATGGTGGGCACGCTTTGTGGCAATGAGGTAGGCGATCCGGTTACTCAGCACGCGCGTCTTGCCTGAGCCTGCACCCGCAACGATCAGCAACGGACTGCCGGCGTGCTTCACGGCTTCTTCCTGCTGGGGGTTCAAGCCCTGGAGGAGGGCGTCGGCGGACGGAAGCCTCCCGGCCTCTTGGTTGCCCCAACCACCGGAAGCAGGGGTTTCGTTGGTACCGCTGCTGGACCCACCACTGCCCTCACCGAACCGGGCGCGGGAAGCGCCGCCGCCCGCGTGCGAAAGCTCCGGGGCAGCCTTGATTGCGGCTTTGGAGCCTGCGTTGAAGGGGCCGTCTGCGTAGGGGTCGAACAACATATCCATGGTGACTACCAGTCTAGGCGGTGCCTCTGACACTCAAGGGCCACCCCAAAGAGAGCACCGCCCAGGTCGCCAATAACTAGGCAAACTGGGGAACAGAGGTGAGGGCAGCGCCCAACTCACGGACCGCCGTCGGGCCTCCTGCAATGAACCAGTTAAGGCCGTTGACCTGCACGACGGCGGTGTCCCCACCTGCAGCGCGGACGATCGCCTTGCCAGGGAGCCAGTCCCACTCCGGGCAGCTGTGCTGGAACCAGCAGCCGAGCTCGCCATCAGCCACGCGGCCGAGGTCGCACGAGCCGGAACCGAACATCCGCAGCGATGCGGCGGAGACAGCTGCGGCATGCCAAGGCATTGCAGTGCGGGGGTCCGCCAACCAGGTGGGATGGATGTAGGTTGCTGCGCAGATCTGGCCAACAGAGAGGTCTCCGGAACCTGAAATTCGTTCGCCGTTCAGGCTAGCGGGATGCTCGTCGCCGCCTAGCCAGAGCTTGTCCAGTTCGGGCTGGTAGATGGCGCCAAGCAACACGTCCGGATCCGCAACAGGATTGATACGGTCTGAACCGTCGCGTTTGAGGGCAATGGCCGAGCACCAGTAAGTGGAGCCATGCAGGAAGTTGTATGTTCCATCCACCGGATCGATGACCCAGGTCCGGCCACTGGTACCGGCAACAGAGGTGCCCTCTTCGCCAAGGATGCCATCCTCCGGGCGGCAGCGTTGCAACTGTTCCAGGACATACGCCTCGGCCGCATGATCGGCTGCCGTGACGACGTCGGACACTGACGTCTTGCGCGTGCCCTGCAGTCCGCCCATCCGCATGAGCAGCGCCAGTTGGCCTGCCTCGCGGACCAGTGCGCTGGCCAATTGGTAGTCATCAAGTGATGGATCGAGTTCAGTTGCGGTGTGCCTGCCGGTGGTCATGGTCCCAGCTTATGTGGCGGGATAATGAATGACATGGCCAAGACACCAGCGCAGCGCATCAAGAAGCACGGAGCCAAGGCGGTGGTCCCCGATCACACCCTCCCACCCGTGATCAATCCCACCACGCGGCGGACCCCAGAGAAGGCGCAGAGCAATTCCAAGCTCATTGTGATTGCAGGCGTAGTGGCCAGCCTGTTCCTGTTTTGGTACCTGCACTTGCTGACGCTGAACCAGATGACGCAGCTTTCAGGCGGCCTGGCAATGCCGGATTCGCTGATTGGTGGGTTCTCACAGGACTACGTCGCCCAGCTTCGCGCCGCGATGGACGAAGCCGCGCGCGGTCAGTTGAATTACGTCCATAAGACTGCCGGCACGCTCTTTCCGCTGATCTTCGGTTTCAGTTGGCTCCTGCTGATCGGCATCAACGTTGCACGCAAATCGTGGCGCTGGGCAATGTGGGCCGCTCCCTTGCTTTTTGCTGTGGCTCACTTGTGGTCCAACCTCGCCATTGATTCCATGCTGGCTGCGGAAACGCCCGACGCCGGTTCGGTTGCCTTGGCTTCCGCCGTCACCATTGCGTCGTGGGTGCTGTTCCTTATCAGCCTGCTGTGCGGCGTGGCGGCGGTGTTCCTCGGACGGAAGAACGCGAAACAGCCCTGACAGCTTTCCGTTCCCTTGTGACGCGGTGAGCCACTACCAGCCCTACCAAGGACAACCCCAGGATGATCGGATAGGCCATGGTGCGCTCGATGGCGCCGGGCTCCTCGACGCGCAACTGCACCGCAAGCACGTAGATGGTTGTTCCCAGGGATACAACCCCGAACAGCAGAACTATCCATGACATCTGCGTGTGCCCTAGCCATATCAGGCCCAGTATCACCAACGACAGCGGTCCGGCGATGAAGTACAGTCCCGCACCGGTCAGGTGCAGGGCGAGGTCGGTGTCTTCGGGGATCAGGCCAACCATTGCCTGGCCTATGCCCGCCACGAGGATCAGCACCCTGACGGCCCCGGCTGCAAGCCAGGGAAAGGCGTCGGGTGACGCGACGCTTGATGCCGTCCTTGGCCGGATGACCCGGGCGCCCGGCTCAGCTGCCACAGAGAGGACAGCCGAGCTCAAGAGCACTGCGCCGAGCACCATGGCAATTCCCTGAAGCACAAACGAAGCATTCATGAGCCAATTAAGTGGCGAGCACACCTCGTAACCGTTGAACGGACCACAGTGGGCAGCGCCCAGATCACTGATGACGTGGGCACGCCGGTCATAACCTGGATTGCCTTGCCAGACAGCCATCGCAATGGCTTCCACCACGAAATAGTGGATGAGGGTGATCGCGGCCCAACCCCCAATCAGCTCGCGCCGGCTGGCGAGGTCAGGCAGAAGTCCCCGGTCGCCGCCGCGCGGACCAGCCGCCGTCGTCATAGCGTCAGAATAGTCCCGCAGCCCGGCAGGCGCACCCGCTCAGTGATGCGGACCGCTGACTTCGGATGCGCAAGGATGCACGAAGCGGGCGCAATAAAAACGATAGTGTTATACCAGTGGGCCAACCGCCCACCCCTTCGTTAAAACAATTGACCCGCCGGCAAGCGGGTCATTGTTAGGCGCAGGGCGCCTATGTTGTGCGATCAAGGGACTAATCCTTGGTGCCCACACATCAAGACTAGGCCCCCGAGCGGATTTTCTCTAATGCCCTTGCAGAATTTGGGCAAGTGGCATTCGTAGGGTCCGTGATCGCACCTTTCCTACGGGAGGAGGTGTCCGATGACTTCAAAGCGAAAGCGCAAGAAGCCCTGGGGCGCTCTGAACCTTATGGTGAATGTCATCCGACTTTCGGTTGACCTGATCCGCTGGTTCTGGCAAAGCATCCCCTAACCGGGAGCGGTGGCTGTGGCAACCATCCACGGTCACCGTCCCGCTCCTGCTGTCCCCATGCCTGAATCACCGCAGGGCCTTCGCCGCCTTTCGTACCGTGTGCACGCGCTGGGCGATGACCAGGCCGGCAGTTGCCAAGCCAATGGTGACGGGGTAGCCCATCAGCCGTTCCAGTGTTCCGGGCTGCGGCACGTCCATTCCCGTGATCCCGCCAACGATGAGCGCCCCGATACAGAGGGAGCCGCAGGCAGCTATGAACCAGCTCATCGGCGTCTGCCGGAACCAAAGGATGCCCAGCAGAAGCAAGGCGAAGCCGCCGCCGATGAAGAACATCAGTGCGCCGGAAAAATGCCATGGGGAGCCGACGTCTTCGGGCACCAGTCCAACGATGACCGTCCCGAGGCCGGAAACACCTGTCAGTATGCGAATGGCCACAGCCATGATCCATGGCTTGGCCAGGACCCGGGTCCGGGGCTCGTCATCGGCTGTGGCGGTGTGGAAGCGCTGGGCATGCACACCCGGACGCGCTGCCACGCACAAAAGCCCTGCGGTCAGGAACACCGCACCAAGGATCAATGCCAGGCCCTGGACAACAAAAGAGGCGTTCATCAGCACATGCAAAGGGGAGCACACTGCCCGGTCCTCGTAGACGCCGCACGATACTGCGCCCAGGTCGCTGATGAACCCGGTGGCCCTGCTGTACGGTTGCGGACCGGCCCAAGCCTCGATGACAGCAGACTCTGCAACGAAATACTGGACCACGCTCAGTTGGGCCCAGGCGCCGATGTTTGCGCGCGTAGCGCGAACGTCCGGAAGGAACGTGCCGGTGGTTTCCGGTGCTGTCGCATGCCCTCTCATGACCGCCAGCCTAGCCCGGTTCGGGCACTGGCCCGGCAGCTTGTATGCTTGTAGTCGTGTCCGGCCATGGAGCTGTCGTAACGGTACTCCGGGCTATGGACACGCAGGCCCTCGTAGCTCAGTGGATAGAGCACGGCTCTCCTAAAGCCGGTGTCGTTGGTTCGATTCCAATCGAGGGCACTTGAACCAGCAGCAGCCCATCCAGGACTTGCGTGCCTATTTGGCCGGCACGTGGAATGTGGAGCGGACTCTCCTGGACCGGGCCTCCGGCACCCGCGGAACCTTTACCGGCGTCGTGCGTTACACGGAAGAGCCCGACGGCGGCCTTCACTACCGCGAAGACGGAACCATGCACTGGCCCACGCACACTGGCCCGGCGTTCCGCGAATATCTCCTCAAGCTCGGCCCTGCAGCGGATTCCATGGACGTTTTCTTCCCCGATGGCCGGCCATTCCATGTGATGAGTTTTGCGGAGCAAGCCAACCAGGACAAACACTGGTGCGATCCCGACGACTATTACGTGAACTACACCTGGGAGAGCCCGGATGCGTTCAGTTTCACGTGGGATGTCCGCGGTCCGGCCAAGGATCTGCTGCTGGAATCGCATCTGGTCAGAATGAACGCCTTGTCCGAATCAACAGTGGGAGGCAAGCGTGAGCGTTACTGATGTGATCGTGGTCAGCGCCGTGTGCGTTTACAACAAGGAGGGCCAGCTCCTGACCGTCCGCAAGCGCGGCACGGACAAATTCATGCATCCCGGTGGCAAGCCCGAAGCCGGTGAAACCGCGGCAGAAGCTGCAGCCCGGGAATTGCTCGAGGAAGTGGGCATCGAGGTTGCCCCCGAAGACCTCGAACCCCTGGGCGCTTGGCTCGCAGTGGCCGCCAACGAGGCCGCGACCAACATCGAAGCCACGGTCTTCACCGCTCCTGGGACCTGGGAAGCGCACCCTTCGGCCGAGATCGCCGAGATCCGTTGGTTGGACCTCACAGCACCTTTACCCGGGGACCTCGCACCGCTCCTGACGGATCACGTGCTGCCTCTGCTCACCCCACCCAAGTAGCTGGCATTAGTGGTTGTTCTGAGGGCTCAGAACAACCACTAATGCCAGCTAGTTGCGGACAGCGTTAGAGTTCCGGAAGCGCTTCCTCAGCCACCGCCGTGGCTTCCGCGAACTGGGTCCGATACAACTCCGCATAGCGGCCATCGGCAACAAGCAGTTCGGTGTGCGTGCCACGCTCCACGATCCTGCCGTCCTCTACCACCAGGATCACGTCCGCGGCCCGGATCGTGGACAACCTGTGCGCAATCACGACGGCGGTACGCCCCTCGAGCGCTTCCCCCAAGGCCGCCTGGACGGCGGCTTCGTTAGTGGAGTCCAGCGCGGCGGTCGCCTCATCAAGAATGACGACGCGAGGCTGCTTGATGAGCAAACGGGCGATGGTGAGCCGTTGCCTTTCGCCGCCGGAGAGCCGGTACCCGCGCTCGCCAACAACTGTTTCCAGGCCATCCGGGAGAGACCGGATCATGGGTTCCAGGCGTGCACGCCGGAGCACCTCCCACATGTCTTCTTCCGTGGCATCCGGCCGGGCCAGGCGCAGGTTGGATGCAATGGTTTCGTGGAACAGGTGGCCGTCCTGGGTCACCATGCCCAGCGTGTCGCGCAGTGAGTCAAAGCCGAGGTCCCGGACATCCACGCCGGTGCCAGGTCCCTGCCCGCCAAGGCGCACGGTTCCGGAGTCGACGTCGTACAGGCGCGACAACAGTTGGGCCACCGTGGATTTTCCTGCGCCGGAGGAGCCCACCAAGGCGACGGTTTGGCCTGGCTCAACACGGAAGCTGACACCGTGCAGGACTTCCTCGCCGCCGCGCGTGTCCAGGGTGGACACATCTTCCAAGGAGGCAAGGGACACTTTGTCAGCCGACGGGTAGGAGAAGCGGACGTCGTGGAATTCCACGGCGACGGGTCCGGATGGAACGGCTACGGCGTCCGGCTTTTCCGTGATGAGGGGCTGCAGGTCCAGGATCTCGAAGACCCTCTCGAAGCTGACAAGTGCGCTCATAATTTCCACGCGAGCGTTGGAGAGGGCGGTCAGCGGAGCGTAGAGACGGGTCAGGAGGAGGGCCAGGACCACTACGTCGCCAGGTGCCAGTTGGCCACCAAGTGCAAGCCAGCCGCCCAGTCCATAAACGAGGGCCAGGGCCAGGGCCGAGACCAAAGTCAGCGCCGTGACGAAGGTGAACTGCAGCATGGCGGTTCGGATGCCGATGTCACGCACCCGGCCGGCGCGGGCAGCGAACTCCTGGGATTCCTCGTCCGGCCTGCCGAAGAGTTTCACGAGTGTGGCGCCGGGAGCGGAGAACCTTTCGGTCATCTGCGTACCCATGGCAGCGTTATGCGCGGCCGCCTCGCGGCGGAGGTCGGCCAGCTTGGATCCCATACGCCGGGCTGGTACGAGGAAGATTGGCAGCAACACCATGGCCAGGACAGTGACCAGCCAGGACGTGTTGAGCATGACCACCAGGGTCAAGGCAAGCGCCACAACGTTGCTGACCACACCGGACAACGTGCCGGCGAAGGCAGACTGTGCCCCGATGACGTCGTTGTTCAGGCGGCTGACCAGCGCGCCTGTCCGGGTCCGGGTGAAGAAAGCGATGGGCATGCGCTGCACGTGGTCGAACACGCGGGTGCGCAGGTCCACGATGACGCCCTCGCCAATGGTGGAGGACAACCATCGCGTCACCAGGCCAACCCCAGCCTCGCCGACAGCCACAATCGCGATGAGTACGGCCAGCCAGATGACCGTGCCCACATCCGCCTTGGCAATGATGGCGTCAACCACTTGCCCCGCGAGCACTGGCGTGGCGACGGCGAGGAAGGCACCCGCGATCGAGGCAATGACGAAGGCGATGAGCTTGGCCTTGTGCGGCGCGGCAAAGCCCAGCACGCGCTTCAGCGTTTCCTTGGAGAACGGCTGTGAACCGCTCTTGGCTGTGGTGATGTTGTAAAGCGAGCTCCACGCCACGCGGTCCATACTCATGGTTACTTCTCCTGGCCGAGGGTGTGGTGAAGCTCCTGGACACGGCCGTTTTCCAGGTGCCAACGCGAATCGAGCCGAACGTTCTGAAGCAAACGCCGGTCATGGGTGACCAGCAGGAGGGCGCCTTCGTAGCTTTCCAGCGCCTCTTCAAGTTGCTCGATCGCGGGGAGGTCAAGGTGGTTGGTGGGTTCGTCCAGCACCAGCAGGTTCACGCCACGGGCCTGCAGGAGGGCCAGCGCGGCACGGGTCCGTTCTCCCGGGGATAACGAATCGACGGTCCGCGAGGTGTGGTCCGCTTTCAGGCCGAACTTGGCCAGGAGTGTGCGGACGTCCGCGCTATTCCAGTCCACCAGCACGGCTTCGACGGCGTCGCCCAGCTGCCGTCCGCCGTCGAGCAGTCCGCGGGCCTGGTCGATTTCGCCGACGGCGACAGAGGCGCCCATGGAGGCTTCGCCGTCGTCCGGTTTCCGGGTGCCGAGCAGCAAGCGCAGGAGAGTGGATTTGCCGGCGCCGTTGGGCCCGGTGATCCCGATGCGCTCACCGCCGTTGAGCTGGAGGTTGACTGGTCCCAGCGTGAAGTCGCCTTGACGGACCACGACGTCACGAAGGGTTGCGACGACGGCACTTGAGCGGGGCGCCTGGCCGATGCTGAACTGCAGTTGCCATTCCTTGCGCGGTTCCTCCACCTCGGTGAGGCGGGCGATGCGCGACTCCATCTGGCGGACCTTCTGCGCCTGCTTTTCGGAGGACTCGGTGCTCGCGGCCCTGCGGATTTTGTCGTTGTCCGGATTCTTCTTCATCGCATTGCGGACGCCCTGGGAGCTCCACTCGCGCTGGGTCCGTGCGCGGGACACAAGATCGGCCTTGGTGTTGGCAAAATCTTCGTAACGTTCGCGGGCGTGGCGCTTGGCGACCGCACGTTCCTCGAGGAACGCTTCGTAGCCGCCGTCGTAGACAGCCACTGAATTCTGGGCGAGGTCCAGTTCCACAACGGTGGTGACGCAGCGGGCCAGGAACTCACGGTCGTGGGAAACCAGAACCACTCCTCCGCGCAGGCCCTGCACGAAAGCCTCCAGCCGGGCCAGGCCATCAAGGTCCAGATCATTGGTGGGTTCATCAAGAAGGACAACATCGAAGCGGCTGAGCAGCAGTGCACCCAAAGCAACCCGGGCAGCCTGCCCGCCGGAGAGCCCGGTCATGAGGGCATCGGTACCAAGCTCCAGGCCAAGGTCTGCCAGCACGGCCGGAATCCGGTCCTCGAGGTCTGCAGCGCCGGATGCCATCCAGCGGTCAAAGGCCAGGGAGTATGCGTCATCCGTTCCGGGAGCTCCGGAACCGAGGGCTTCGGCAGTAGCTTCCATCTCCGCCGTCGCCTGTGCGCACCCCGTACGACGGGCGATATACGCTGCGATGGTTTCGCCGACGGTACGCTCATGTTCCTGGGGCAGCCAGCCCACAAAGGCGTCCGACGGGGCCAGGTTGACGGTCCCCTCCTGCGGCTGGTCCACGCCGGAAAGGATGCGCAGGAGCGTCGATTTGCCCGCGCCGTTCGCACCCACCACGCCCACCACATCGCCGGGAGCAACGGTGAGGGAAAGCTTTGAAAAGAGCGTGCGGTGGCCGTGACCACCGGCAAGATCCTTGGCCACCAGTGTTGCAGTCATTCTCTATTCCTCTCGCAGCGCCACCACGGCGCTCGCGTCTACATCACCAGCACGGTAAAACAAGCGCGGGTTCACTTACGAAACGCGGCCTCACTACCCGTGATTCCCACGGGCATGGAAAAACCCGCTGGTCCGGACTTGGGGGGTGTACGGACCAACGGGTTCAAGCATCAAGCATAATTCAATGTGGCGTCGGCGTAAAATCAATCCGTACCCTTTGCTTCGGTTCCCCTGTGGGTGATGCCGGACTTGCCGTTTGAAATATCCCAGAAAGCGCTCCATGCCCTTACCGTCCAAGGCGTTCCAACGCTGGCTTCACGGCGTTGCACCCAACGCCAGCACAGCGGACGTCTGCAGGATTTCCGGGATAAAACGGACAACGCTGGCCCAACAGTTGGTCCGGGGCAAGGTGGCAGAGTCAACGTTGGTCAGTATCAGCCGGGGCTATCACATCAATCCCGTGCAAGCCCTTGCCACGTTTGACCTCTACGCAGATCTTCGGGGCGATTCCGTCCCGCCCACGCCGGATGAACTGGTGAGCCAGATTGCCACCATGGATTTGCTGCGCGCGGTAGTGGAACGCAGTGAACCGGGGTCCGTCTCCGTCACAGGACTGTCGCCAACACCGCACCCCACCGCGGTTCGCAACTGGGTGGATGCAATCGACGACGGCGAGTTGCGGCACCGGGTCAGCGAAGCCACCGGCATCGCGCCACAGAACTTCTCCGCCCACCTGACCGCCAACAGGCTTCCTCCCGAGTTGGCCATCGCGACGTCGCGGGCTGCCGGCGTCGGACCAGTGGGCGGGCTGGTTGCTGGAGGGCTGATCACGGAGGCGGAGGCCGGTTGGTCCCCCAACGGGCGGCAGGAGGCCCTTGACCGGATGACCTTGGGCGAGCTGGTGACCCTGGCCGGTGAGAGGCTTCAGGCGCTGGGCAAGACCTTGCGCCGCCAAGAACAAGACCACGAACGAACTGAACGAATTTGGGAGAATCTCGGATGACGGCTGTCCTGCCTTGGGCAACGCTGCTGGTGTGCCTGGCGATTACCATCGCGCGGATTCCGAGCCTGCTCAGGGGTGAGAACCGGGTGGTCTTCTACATTTTCGCGCTGATCACCCTGGATATCCTTCTCAGTATCGAGGCGCCATACCTCGCCATCGATGCCCTTCTCGGCGGGGTTAACGTCACCAACCTGATCCTGCGGTTCCTGCTGTATGGCACGTTCCTGCTGATGGGCATCAAAATTGCCATGGGTTTCGCTTCCAGGTCAGCGGAACGTGCCATTCGTGGCCCTTGGGGGCTGACAGTCCTCGGAATCACGGTAGCGTTGACCACGTTCTTCTTTGTCATCACGGACACCCGAGGCTCCACGGCGGGAATGACAGGACTGACCTGGGGACCTTCCATGGAGGCCTACGCGGCTCTGGGCCGGTTTTATCCTGGATACGTATCAGCCTGTTTGCTGCCCGCGATCTGGCGCACCATCATGGGCCGCTACCCCGCCTTGCTGCGTGCCGCCTCAGCCCTCCTGTTCGTTGGGCTGGCCTTGCTTTTGGTGTCCCAACTCTTCCCACTGATCCCGCTGGTGCACCTGTGGCTGCGTTCCCTGATCAACTACTCCGCCGTGCTGGCGACGGCCATTGGGCTCGCCGGGATCTGGTTTTCCAAGGCGTTTGCCCGGCGGAAAGCAAGACGCACAGCGTAAGACTTTCACAAAACCATTAGATCGTGGCACAATCATGAATGTGTGAACGCGGTTGCAGCCTGGCACCGGAATCAGAGAACGGGTTTCCGGTGAATGTGGCGCCCACGTGATCACAATTGGGGGGATGAGTGGTGGCGGGCTGTTGGGGACCGCCCCCACTCAGCCTTTTTAACCCCCCTTTCTACAAGCCCCCAAGCCTTCCCTGCCGGGAATCCGCAGTGGCCCGTGACTAAGATGGCTCCATGACCAGCCTTCGCTCCCGCCGTTCTCTTTTCGCCGCTACCCTGGCCGCCGCCGCCATTGCACTCGCTGCCTGCGGTGGCGGTTCCACACCAGCCCAGTCCGGTGGCGATACATCCTTGTCCGACGTGAAATCCAAGGGCGAACTCGTTATCGCAACGGAAGGAACCTACCGCCCGTTCAGCTTCCACGCCGAGGGCGCTGGTGAATTGACGGGCTACGACGTCGAGATTGCCAAAGCCGTGGCTGAAAAGCTGGGAGTGAAGGCGAGCTTCCAGGAGACGCAATTCGATGGCATTTTTGCAGGCCTGGACGCCAAGCGGTTCGATACCATCGCCAACCAGATCTCCATCAATGACGAGCGCAAAGCCAAGTACGAGTTCTCCAAGCCCTACACCGTCTCCACCGGCGTTGTGGTGACCAAGAAGGACAATTCCAGCATCAACAGCTTCGCTGACCTCAAGGGCAAGACCACCGCGCAGTCGCTGACCAGCAACTTCTACAAAATGGCCGTGGAGGCCGGCGCCAACGTTCAGGCCGTTGAAGGCTGGGCCCAGTCTGCCACCCTCGTACAGCAGGGACGCGTGGACGCTACTGTCAACGACAAACTCACTTACTTGGACTACGCGAAAACCACCCCGGATTCCGGTTTGAAGGTGGCCGCCGAAGCACCGGACAAGACCGAGAGTGCACTGGTGTTCCGCAAGGGTTCCACCGAGCTGACCAAGGCTGTAGACAAGGCGCTGGATGATCTCCGAGCAGATGGAACCTTGGTAAAGATCTCCGAAAAGTACTTCGGTGCGGATGTCACCAAATAAATGAACTGGGACCTCATTTGGAGTTCCTTCGGGCCAATCATCACGGGGGCCGTAACGGGCACCATCCCCCTTACCCTGGCCTCCTTTGCGTTTGGCCTGGTGCTGGCCTTGGTGGTGGCGCTGTTGCGGCTGAGCTCGAATTGGCTGCTGTCCGGCATAGGTCGTTTCTACGTCTCGGTCATCCGCGGAACTCCCCTGCTGGTGCAGCTGTTTGTGATCTTCTTCGGCCTTCCCAGCATTGGTATCCGGCTGGATCCCTGGCCGAGCGCCATCATCGCGTTCTCCTTGAACGTGGGCGGCTACGCGGCCGAGATCATCCGGGCCGCAATTCTTTCCGTCCCCAAGGGACAGTGGGAAGCCGGCCACACCATCGGAATGTCCCACCCCCAAACGCTGGTGCGGATTATCCTTCCGCAAGCGGCACGGGTGTCCGTTCCACCGTTGTCCAACACCTTCATTTCCCTGGTGAAGGACACCTCGCTCGCTTCCCTCATCCTGGTTACTGAACTTTTCCGCAATGCCCAGCAAATCGCTGCGTTCAGCCAGGAGTTCATGGCCCTGTACTTGCAGGCAGCCCTGGTTTACTGGGTCATCTGCCTGATCCTTTCCACTGCGCAATCCGCCGTGGAAAGGAGATTGGACCGCTATGTCGCCCACTGATGCACCTCAACAGAGCGAACCGCGCGTCACCTCAGTCCTGAAGGCCCGGAACCTCGCCAAAGCCTTCGGCAGCAACGTGGTTCTGCGCGACATCGATATCGACATCCGGCGCGGCCAGGTGGTGGCCCTGATCGGGCCGTCGGGTTCGGGCAAGACCACTGTTTTGCGTTCGCTCAACGGCCTTGAAATCCCCGACGCCGGTACCGTCACCTTTGGCGGCACCGGCCGGGGTCCACGCTCGGCTTCCGGCTCCGGCTCCGGGAGCGAGACGTCTGATGGCCTCTCCATCGATTTCGGCGCCAAAGTGGGCAAGAAGGAGATCGCAGCGCTGAGGGACCGCAGTGCCATGGTGTTCCAGCACTACAACTTGTTCCCGCACATGACGGTCCTGAAGAACATCATTGAAGGCCCAGTCCAAGTCCAGAAGCGGCCCAAGGCAGAGGCCATCGCCGAAGCCGAGCGATTGCTGGAGCGGGTGGGCCTGGCCGACAAGCGGGACGCATATCCGTTTGAGCTCTCAGGCGGACAGCAGCAGCGCGTGGGCATTGTCCGTGCTTTGGCGCTCCAGCCCCAACTGCTGTTGTTCGACGAGCCCACGTCGGCCTTGGATCCCGAGCTCGTCGGTGACGTCCTGGGCGTCATCAAGGAACTCGCCGAGGAAGGCTGGACCATGGTGATCGTGACCCATGAGTTGGCCTTTGCCCAGCACGTGGCAGACGAGGTCATCTTCATGGACGGCGGCGTTGTGGTGGAGCGCGGCCCTGCTGCCGAGGTGCTGCGCGCACCCCGGCAGGAACGGACCAAGCTGTTCGTAAAGCGGCTGCAGCACGACGTCTAACCTCGTGGCGCGGGTCCTCTTGGTGCTGGCCGGCCGTTATCGGGCGAACCGCAACGTGACCAATTGGAACGGGCGCAGGACCAGCTCAGCTGCGTCCTGCCCCACAGTCACTCCAGGGGCCTCTATCGGCCGTTCCAGCAGGTCCGTGGCCAGGACGCCATGAGCTTCAAAATTGGCCCTGACAACGCCGGCTGAGCGTTGTCCCAGGGATTCGTAAAGACGCACAATGACGTCTCCAGAGCCATCCTCGGCCAGCTTCACTGCCTCCACTGCCAAGGCAGGGTTGGACACGGACAGCAGGGGTTCCACTGGCTTGCTGCCAGTGACATAGCGGGGCTTCAGGTTGGTGCGGTAGCCCTCCTCCACGGCATCCCCGATCCCCGCTCCAGGCCTGATGGACAGTTCAAGCGTGTGCTCGCCGCGGTCTGCTTCGGGGTCCGGGAACCTGGCGGAGCGCAACAGCGAGACACGGACGGTGGTCGTCGTCCCTCCGTCTCCGCGGACAGCCCTGGTGACGTCGTGCCCATAGCTGGAAGAGTTGCTGACCGCCACGCCATAACCTGGCTCGGCAACGTGGATCCAGCGATGTGCGCAGATCTCGAACTTCGCAGCATCCCATGATGTGTTCGTGTGGGTCGGCCGGAACACATGGCCGAACTGGGTCTCGGAGGCCGAACGGTCCGCCCGGACATCCAGTGGGAAGGCGATCTTGAGCATCTTTTCGCGTTCCTGCCAGTCCACTGTGGTGGAGATCCCCAGGGACTCCGCACCGGCGTCGAGCGTTATCCGTTGCGTGATGGTGGAGGAACCAACCGTACGCTTGACCACCACGACGGCGCCTGCCGCCGTACGCTCAAGATCGATGGTTTCCGCCTGCGTCAGCTTGGTGACGTTGCGACGGTAGAACTCCTCGATGTCCCAGGCGTCCCATTCATTGGGAGTATCCCTGAACAGCTCAAGCAGGTTGCCGGGCTGATCGGGCGCAATCGCCTCACGGCCAGAGGAATGATCCATGAGCGAGGTCAACAAGCCATCACTGTCCACCACGGCTCGGATGATTCCGTTGTCCAGGACGTAGCCGCCATCCTTTTCGCCGGCATCAACAACTGCGTCCGGCTTCACGGCTTCCGCAGCGGCGAGTGCCGGCACGCCAGCCCGCTTGTGTGGGGCCGCGTTGAGCAGGAACTGCCTGCCTCCCTGGCCGACAAGTGCCTGAGCAGCCTGGGTGATGATGGCCTCGAGATCGCGGGCGATTGCCTCGTAGTTCCGCTCGGCGTCCTGGTGGACCCAGGCAATGGAACTGCCCGGCAGGATGTCGTGGAATTGCTGCAGGAGCACCAACCGCCAGAGCCTCTTGAGCTCCGCTTCGGGATAGGCATAGGCGTCGCCCAGACGCACCGCAGCTGTGGAGCACCACAGTTCTGCCTCACGCAGCAGGTGCTCGCTGCGCCGGTTGCCCCGCTTGGTCTTCGCTTGGCTGGTATACGTTCCGCGGTGCATCTCCAGGTACATCTCGCCCACCCACACCGGGAGGTTGCGATACTCGGCTTCGGCCGCCGTGAAGAAGTCCTTGGCCGTGCCCAACCTGACCTTGGGTGAACCCTCGAGATCTGCCGTGCGGTGTGCAGCGGCCACCATCTCGCGTGTGGGACCACCACCGCCGTCGCCATAACCGAAGGGAACCAGTGACATTGTGCCGCGCCCGTGCTCACGGTAGTTGCGTTCCGCATGAGCAAGCTCCCGGGCATGGAGCTCTGCGTTATACGTGTCTACCGGTGGGAAATGGGTGAACAACCGGGTGCCATCGATGCCTTCCCACGTGAACGTGTGGTGCGGCATCCGGTTCACCTTGTTCCAGGAAATCTTCTGCGTAAGGAACCATCGCAAACCTGCGGATTTAACGATTTGTGGGAGTGCGCCGGAGTAGCCGAACGAATCGGGCAGCCAGGCTTCCTGGCACTCCACGTCGAATTCCTTCAGGAAGAAACTCTTGCCTTCCACGAACTGGCGCGCCATGGCCTCGCCACCGGGCATGTTGGTGTCCGATTCAACCCACATGCCACCGACGGGAACGAACTGCCCGGCCCTGACCTTTTCCCGGATGCGGACAAAAAGCTCAGGGAAGAATTCCTTGATCCAGGCCATCTGCTGGGCCGAGGAACACGAGAAGACGAAGTCGGGGTTCTCGTCCATGAGAGCCACGACATTGGAGAATGTACGGGCACACTTGCGGATGGTTTCACGGACAGGCCACAACCAAGCGGAGTCGATGTGCGCATGACCGGTGGCCAGGAGTTCGTGGGCCGAAGCATAGGCGGGCCGGCTCAGTACCTCTGCCAGTGCCTCGCGGCCTGCGGCAGCCGTTCCCGCAACATCGTCCGGGTCCATGATGTCCAGCATCCGTTCCAGGGCCCGCAGGATTTCGTGGCGCCGCGGCAGCTCCATGGGGAGCTCGTGCATGAGACCACTCAGTGTCCACACGTCCTGGTTCAGTTCCCACACCGTCTCGTTGAGTTCGGCAATGGCAATCCGGCCGAGGCGATACCGGGGTTCGTCTCCGGATGTCGCCTTGTCCCCCAAAGGAGTAGGCGCAAATGACCAACCCTGCGACACATCCGGGTTGGCTGCTGCTTCCACATAGAAATCCACGGACAATCCCCCACCGAGCAGCTTCAGCGGAACGTGATAGTTACGTGGGGAGATGGCCTTGATGATGCTGGCATCGGCGCGCCAGGCTGTGCCTTCACACTGGAACCCCGGCACGTCGCTGTTGAAGCCAAGGTCCACGATGATTTCCACCGCCGTCCCCTCGGCAGAACCCCAGCCTTCTGGAACTTCACCCTGCAGGCGGAGCCATTTAGTGCTCCACGGCTTACCCCAAGGTGCGCCCGGCTCCTGGGGAGTGAAGAGCTGGCGCATGGCCTCGGCTGCGGGCACGGGTTCTCCAGGCGCATCCCAGCTGCTGAGCTGCAGTGGGACGGACCTGCCGTAAATGGCCGGAAGAAGGCGTTCCCGAACGAATCGATCGAGACGCTGTTCAGTGATCCGGCGATCGTCGTGCAATTAAATCCCCTTAGGCATTGGCTGGTGGCAAAGCGTCATGGCCGGCGGGCGAGCCGGCACTTTATGGACGGCGTTATTCGAGGACACAGCGATTCCAATCGATGGATAAAATCTACGTTGTTCCAGCTCAATAGCCAAGTGAACGAGGACTATCCACAGGGAATAGCGGCGCTAGCCAGCCTCTTCTCCCACGATCCTGTCCCTGCCCGCATACACGTTCAGGCTCGCACCGCGGCTGAAGCCCACCAACGTGATACCTGTTTCATCCGCCAGTTCGGCGGCGAGGCTCGATGGAGCGCTGACGGCCGCAAGGACTGGAATGCCCGCCATGGCAGCTTTCTGGACGAGCTCGAAAGATGCCCGGCCGGATACCTGAAGAACTGTTCCTTTCAGTGGCAGCTTGCCGGCCCGCAAAGCCCAACCCACCACTTTGTCCACGGCGTTGTGGCGCCCCACGTCTTCCCGCAGGCACAGCAGCTCGGAAGTTCCGTCGTCGTGAATCCGGAAAAGGCCCGCGGCATGGACGCCACCTGTTTTGGCGAAAACCGCCTGCGCCTCACGCAACCGGTCCGGCAGGGCGGCCAGCGCTCTTACGGGGACCGTGACGTCATCCTCGTGGGGACTATGCCGCGATGACTTCCGGACGGCGTCGATCGAGTCGGTACCGCAAATGCCGCAGGAGCTGGAAGTGTAGACGTTACGGCCGGTGTCCGGACGTTCGACGTCGGGCCGCAGCTGTGCGTCCACGACGTTGAAGGTCTGTACGCCGTCCTCGTCCTCCCCAGCGCAGAAACGCTCGGAGACCAGTTGCCCCGGCTCCCAGATGATGCCCTCCGAGACAAGGAATCCTGCCACCAGATCGAAATCGTCTCCAGGGGTCCGCATGGTCACTGAGAACGACATCTCACCAAGACGGATCTCCAAGGGTTCCTCGACGGCGAGGACGTCTTCCTTGTATCGGACAGGGTGTTCCAGGGCCTGGGGCGATCCGTCCAGGACGAACTTATGCAGCTTTCGGCGCTGGGTCACGCGTCCCATGTCAGGATCCGTTCTCCTCGGGGTGTTTCACGAACCGTACAGTCATCGCCTTGTAGCCGGGCGTGTTGGATTCCCGGGCCACAAGCTCGCGGTGGACCAGGGCGTTAGCCTCCGGGAAGTATGCGGCAGCGCAGCCCTTGGCCGTGGGGTACGCGATCAGCCGGAACTTATTGGCTCGCCGCTCAGTGCCGGCAAAAGTGGAAATGACATCCACCAGGTCACGGTCCTTGAAGCCCAGGCCAGCGAGGTCTTCCTCGTGGACCAGGATCACCCTTCTGGCGTCCGAGACCCCACGGTAGCGGTCATCCAGGCCATAGAACGTGGTGTTGTATTGATCGTGGCTGCGTACCGTCTGCAGGATCAAGTGGCCCTCTGGAGCTTCAAGATACTCAAGCGGACTGACGGAGAACCGTGCTTTGCCGATGTCAGTTGCGAAGGTACGGGTATCCCGTGGCGGGTTCGGCAGGACAAAGCCGTTCTTCGTCCGGACCCTGGCGTTGAAGTCCTCGAACCCCGGGATGACACGTGAGATGTGGTCCCGGATCACGTCATAGTCCTCTGCCATGGCGCGCCAGTCCACTCCGTGATCATCCCCGAGTGTCGCCTGCGCCATCCGGGCAACGATGACCGGTTCGCTCAGGAGGTGCTCGGAGATCGGAGCCAGCCTGCCCTGCGTCTTGTGGATGACGGACATTGAATCCTCCACCGACAGGAACTGCTTGCCCTTGGGGTGTTTGTCGTCCGTGTCCGTGCGCCCCAATGTGGGCAGGATCAGGGATGTCTTCCCGTGCACCACGTGGGCACGGTTCGGCTTGGTGGAGATGTGCACAGTCAGTCCAGCAGTCTTGAGCCCGGCTTCCAACGCTGCAGTGTCAGAACCGGCCGCAGCAAAGTTTCCACCCATGGACACGAAGACATCCACTTTCCCTTTTTCCAGGGCGTGCTGGGTCTCCACGGAGTCATATCCATGCTCCCGAGGCATCCGGAATCCAAACTCCTCGTCCAGCGCGGCAAGGAACGTTTCGCCCGGCTTCTCCCAAATACCCATGGTGCGATCGCCCTGCACGTTGGAGTGGCCACGCACCGGGCAGGCTCCGGCGCCCCGCTTGCCGAAGTTGCCTTGGAGCAGGAGCAGGTTGATGATCTCCTTCAGCGTATCCACGGAGTGCGGCTGCTGGGTCAAGCCCAGCGCCCAGCAAATAATGGTCGCCTTTGATTTGGCCATCAGCCCCGCCACAGTGACGATCTCCTCGCGGGACAGACCTGTTGCGCGCTCGGTTTCGTCCCAGTCCAGCTGGGACCGCGCCTTGGCGTACGCTTCGAAGCCTTCGGTCTGTTTCCCGATAAATGATTTATCGACGATCGTCCCCGGGTTCCGCTTCTCTTCCTCCAGGAGCAGGTGGCCCTGGGCCTGGAACAGTGCGAGGTCGCCACCGACCTTGATCTTAAGGAACTCATCCGCGATCGTAGTGCCACCGCCGATCACGCCATTGAGGGACTGGGGGTCCTTGAAGTTCAGCAGGCCAGCCTCGGGTAGCGGGTTCACGGCAACGATCTTTCCGCCGTTGTTCTTGCAGTCACGCAATGCGGACAACATCCTGGGGTGGTTGGTCCCGGGATTCTGGCCCACCACGAACACCAGTTCGGCGTGGTGGATGTCTTCCAGCGAGACCGTTCCCTTGCCGATTCCGATGGTCGGGTTCAGCGCGCTGCCCGAGGACTCATGGCACATGTTGGAGCAGTCCGGCAGGTTGTTGGTGCCCAGGCTTCGGGCGAACAACTGGTACATGAACGCGGTCTCGTTGGCCGTCCGGCCGGAGGTGTAGAAAACGCAGCGATCAGGTGTGGTGGCATTGATATGCTCCCCGATCAAGGCAAAGGCTTCAGTCCAGCTGATCGGGGAATAGTGGGTATCTCCCGGTTTGAGGACTACAGGCTCGGCGATTCGCCCTTGGCTCCCCAACCAGTATTCGGTCTTGTCTTCAAGATCGGCGATGGAATGTGCTGCCCAGAAATCTGCCCCCACTGTCCGTGTGGTGCTTTCCTCAGCGATTGCCTTGGCGCCGTTCTCACAGAATTCCGCGGGACTGCGACGTCCCGTGATGGATTCCGGCCAGGCGCAGCCCGGACAATCAAAGCCGTCATGCTGGTTGACCCTGAGCATGGAGCGGACCGTGCGGGCTACTCCTGCCTGGGAGTAGCCCCTTTCAAGGGCGACAGTGACAGCCTTGAGGCCTGCCGCAGCCTTCTTGGGCGGGTGGATTTGCAGGTCATCTTCATTGATGTCCTGTTCGGGAGCATGCCTGTTCATGGGTCCATCATTGCAAGCCCGGGCACCCAGTTGCCACCTGCGTCCACCCGGCGACCCCTAGGCTTCCAACGCGCTCCAGTCAACAGGACCGGACGGGGCCTTCTTTTGTTGCCGGGCCGGCGACTTGCGTGGTTTTCCTTCAGCGGCCTTGGGTGCGGGCAAAGGTTTACCCCACGGCAAGGGAAAGGCCGGGACCAGTTCGCCCATCTGGACACCATGCGGCGGCACCACCAAGACGCCATCTGCTCCCGCCAGCCCGCGCATCATCCCCGGGCCGGCATGCTGCGCGGGCGATGCCAATCCGTAGACCAGTTTGAAAGGCATCAGGCGCGTCCGTCCAGGATCGGCGTCGATCATTGCACCGCTGGGAACCTCGCCAACGTCCTCCAGCTTCCCGTGGCCAAGCGCTGCGAGCAGCGGGCCCCCAACGGTGAACAATGCCATCATGGCCGCCAGCGGATTCCCGGGCAGGCCCAGCACGAAGCGTCCGTCCGGAAGCTCCGCCAACACGGCCGGGTGGCCAGGGCGCATGGCAATGCCATCGATCAACAGCCAGCCGCCCAGTTCAGACACGGCCCTCCTGAAATGGTCCGTCCCTGAGCGTCCGGTACCGCCCGTAGTAATAACGACGTCGGCCGGCGGCTCCGGTGCTGCATATGGTTCCGCGGGTTCAGGCTCGGTGTCCTGCAAAGCTGCAAGCCAGTCGTCGTAGTTGTCGCCAACCTTGAGTTGCTCTCCTGCGATGCCACCAAGGAGTTCGACGACAGCGCCCAGCTGAGGTCCGAAGGTATCCCGGACCTTCCCCGGTAGGGGAACCCCCTGCGTCACCACTTCCGAGCCCGTCAGGAGGAATCGCACCAAGGGTTTCCCCAGGACTTCCAGTTCATCCAGGCCGGCCAAGGCAGCCAAGGCAATGTGCGCAGGATTAAGGATGGTCCCTGCTTTGAGCAGAACATCCCCTGCCGCAGCTTCCTCGGCTGCCTTGCGGACGTGCTGGCCATTACGTGGCTCCCCGGGCTTCGCGGCCCCGCCAAGCGCTAGGATCGGCAGGCCGTCGTCGTCCGTGGTAATAACGCCGCTTTCGGTGCGCAGAACGGCCTTGGCTCCTGGTGGAATGAGTCCCCCTGTGACGATGGGACTGGCCTGATGGGGAGCAAGTCTGTGGCCGGGCTCAACAAGAATCCATGGGCCGGATCCGTTGACGGCCCAGCCGTCCATGGCGGAGGACGCATAGTGCGGCATGTCCTGAATGGCCACCGCATCCGAGGCAAGCGTCCTTGCCAAGGCGGCCTTCAGTGGCACCGGACTTGGCGGGATGGGAGCAGCGACGTCGAAGGCGCGCTGCCGGGCCTCATGCCATGTGTGTGCCGCGTGGTGGCCCTGTCCGGGGGCCTCGGTCATTCCGCCTCAGTCCCGGGCTCCAGGTATTGCTTGGCGACCTGGCGGGCGAGATCCAGGGCAGCGCTCATGGCGGTGTCGTCCGCGGCTTGCCCGATCCCCCTGGCCATACCAGCCGCGTAACCGGCAATGAAGGTTGTCAGTGGCGCAGCAGGCCGCACCACGGAGTGGGCTGCAACTCCCGCCACTGAGAGGACTTCATTGATGTCCACTTCAACGCCCTCAAGCTCAAAGGCCTGCAACAGTGTGCGGCACCAGTCCTCGAGCGTCTCTTCCTGGCTCTTCATGTCCGCCTCCTGCTCGTTGTGTATGCCCAAGGCCTCAGCGTCCTCCCACGTGTCCACATCATCGGTAGACCCATCAGGAACTGTAACGGCCAGCAGGTTCAGCCTAGCAAGCAGCCGGAACACTGAAGAGTTCGTTAACGCCGTAGCTGCCGCAACTTCCCTTTCCAAAGCCCGGGTGCTGTAGATCCCCAGGAGAGGCTGTTGCCGGCCGACGGCTGAAACGGCCATGGCGCCTTCCACTTCAGGATGCGCACGCAACCCTTCCCATAGGGGCGCAATCCCCCTGGAAGCGTGCGGCATGTCGCATGCCAGGACGAGCGTCCACGGCGCTGGCTCCCCATTCTGGTGAAATGCCGCCAGACCCGCAGCAATCGCAGCGGCAGGGCCAGCAAAGGCAGGCTCCTCCCGGGCGCTAAGAACTCCATCAGGCAGGACGCCGCCGATTCCAGAGGTGTCCGGACCAACCACCACCACAGCGGAGGCACCCCGTGCCGCCTGCAGGGCATGCGAAAGGAGGCTGGCGCCGTCGAACGTTAAGCCGGGCTTGGGCACGCCACCGAGGCGGGTGGCCCTGCCACCCGCCAGAATCACGGCGTTGAACTCCATCCGCCCAGAGTACCCGGACAGCGGGAGGACAACAGAAATCGATCAGGCGGCGGATTCCGGCAACAGGAACGGGTCCCAGTCCGGCGCAGGTTTCTCGAGTTCTTTGATCTGCCACATGGTTCCTGTGGGCACGCCAGGTTTGAAACGAAGTTTCCAACCCATCTCGGCGAGCGTGTGGTCACTCTTGGCGTTGTTGCATTTCAAGCACGCCGCAACCAGGTTTTCCCAGGAATCCGCGCCGCCCCTGGATTTGGGGTGGACGTGGTCTATGGTGTGGGCTGTTTTCCCGCAATAGGCGCAGCGATGGCCGTCGCGGCGGAGTACCCCGCGGCGGCTCACGGCAGTGATCTTGTTGTACCGGGGCCGGATGTAGCGATTGAGAAGAATCACGGATGGTCTTCCGAGAATCTCCTGTGGCCCGACGACAGGCTCGTCGCCTTCGGCCACCACGCTAGCTTTTCCAGTCAGCACAAGGACCAGCGCCCGGCGGAAGGTTACTACCGCCAGCGGTTCATATCCAGCATTCAGAACGAGTGTGCGCATGCACGTACCTCTTCACGGCCGCACCCGTCAGGGGCACGAGGGCCGGCTGCCCTCTGCTTGTACGGGCTGTGGATCGACAACACAAGGGTAAGCACTCATATGCCATATCAACGAATTTTTCTGCCGTTTCACCTGCGGTGTTGGCGAAAGTTCATGCGCGGGACACCTTGCTCGTTAAAGCAGAACACCCCGCCGGCCTGAGCCTCGGGGTGTTCTGTGGAGTATTTGATCAGCCGTTGACGCGGATGAAAACGGGGCCGGAGCCAACGTTCACGCTGAACAGTGCCGTGGTGGATCCGTTCCATCCACCGTGGACTGCCATGCCGTTGCCGACGTAAACAGCGATGTGTGCCATTCCGCCGTAGCCACCGTTGGCGTAGTAAGCGAGGTCGCCGGGCTGCGCTTCAGCTGCACTGACCGTGCGGCCGAGGGAGAGGTAGCCGGCCGGCCAATCGTGGAAGTGAATACCGACGGCGGCCAGCGAGTTGGTCACCAGCATGGTGCAGTCCTGTGTGACACCGAGCTGTGCGTAGGCCGCTGCAGCGATGGCTGCACCGAGGCCGCTGGATGCAGCAGGCGCCTTGGCCGCGGAGTTATCCGTGTTGACCGCCAAAGTAGCGGTGCCGCCGGCAGCCGGAGCTTCCTTGGCAGGTGCCTTCTCGACGACGGGAGCCGGGGCTTCGACAGTCTTGACCACGGGGCGCTCGTAGGAGATGGCAACGCTGGAATCCGCAGCAATGGTGGCCTGGGCAACCGACTGCACATCAAGGGTGGACGCAGACGTGGATTCGCGCTGGACATTGGTATCCGCAGCATTTGCAGCCACGCCGCTGGTCAGGACAAGGCCTGATGCAGCTGCGATCACTGCTGCCTGACGGCCAACGCCACCGGCGTTGTCGCTGACAGCCTTGGCAATGACGGCAAGTGAGCTGGTCTTGGGGGCCTCAGCTCTATGCCGTGCAACCTTGTTTGCACTGGTCATGATTACTCTCTTTTCGTATCCGCGCACGGTGGGGACGCACGCGGGTTATGGGCGGCCAGCACTTGGGGGGCATGCTGGCTTACCCCGAATGGGATTTTCCTAGCGGAGGGTGAAGAACGAGGATGTGCCGGTGGCTGCGACCGGGGTCAGGAGCGTCCCCTGGCTGGGGTTCAGCGCGCTGATCATCATGCCGTTGCCGACGTAGATGCCCACGTGGGCTCCGCCGTTCTGCATGACGAGATCGCCGGGGGCCGGCGTGCTGGTGGGCTTCATGGCCGTCCAGGCATTGACCCGGGGGATGCTGATGCCGGCCTGGGCGTAGACCCACTGGGCAAATCCAGAGCAGTCCCAGCCGTTGGGGGAAGTGCCGCCCCAGACATAGGGGTGGCCAATGCCGGTGTAGGCAATTGCTGCGAGCCCGGAAGCTGCCGCGCTGGATGCGGCATCCTTGGCCGTGGAGGACAGGGCAGCGAGGGTGTCGCCCGTCTGGCCTTCGGCTGCCTGCGTGCGCTGGGAGGCGCGCTGAACCTTGGGGGCTTCCTTGGTAGCCACAACGGGGCTTTCGAAGGAAACGGTTGCCGTGGGCTCAGCGGTAACAACTGCGGTGGCGACCAACTGCTGGGTGCTGGAGGATTCCGACTTGGAAACGTCGGTGTCAGCGGCCTGGGCCGGGAGTCCAACGCTGAGAACAAGTCCCGAGGCTGCAGCCAGAACGGCGGCTTGGCGGCCTACGGTGCCTGCATTGGTTGAGACAGCCCTGGAAAGGGTGTTCAACGGGTTCGTACGAACCAATTCGGCGCGATGGCGCGCAGGGGTAGTGCGTGATGACACGAAGGTAGCCTCTCCCAATGCCTGCGAGGTGAGCTGTCGGATTCGGATGGGAGTCATCCGGCCGCGCGGCTTCAAGGAAGCTTTTGCGACTTAACCCCAAGGCCTTCTGATTCGAAGGCCAAAATTGGTTCCCCCGCCCCTGCCAGACGATTTTTGCGAACGGACCTCGAGTGGTGGCAGAGCTAGGCAATCCACTCAAGTGCATCGGCCCCCTAAAAAGCCGATGCGCTTTAGACGGTACAACAGATATTCGTGAATGTCACATTCTGGTCACGGGCGTGTCATGAATGCGATAGACAACCATCAACTGGCTCAGAGCCAGCCCATGGGATCTACGACTTCACCGTTTACCTGGACCTCGAAGTGGAGGTGGCAACCCGTAGATGCGCCTGTAGTGCCGCTCAGCGCGACAGTATCGCCACGGCTGACAGTCTGGCCCACCTTGACGTTGAAGGACGACAGGTGGTTGTACGTGGTCTCGAGGCCGTTGCCGTGGTCAATCACGACGCGGTTGCCTCCGCCGTACTCATGCCAGCCTGCGAACGTGACCTTGCCTGCGGCTGCGGCGTGAACGGCAGTACCGCACTGGGCTACGAAGTCCTGGCCCCGGTGGAAGTCACCGGTGCCGCCCGTAAGGGGGCTGACGCGGTAGCCAAACGGCGATGCCGTGACCAGCTTGTCCAGAGGGCTTCCCAGCGTGCCAAGTGAGGATGCGCGCTGGATGCTCCCCGCTGACTGGGCGCTCAGCAACTGCTTGAGCTTGCCGTCAGGATCAGCGGCGGTAGCGACTGCTGCGCGACTGAAATCGATTTTGGCAGAGGCTGCCGCAGAAACTTCGGGTTGGCTGCCACCCGGTACGGAGAGGGCCGCCTCGGCCTGGCCGGATTCGGATGTGGCCATGACGGGGCTTGTGGCAGGCAGGCCTACAGTCAGGGCAAGTCCGGTGGCGGCAAGCGCGACTCCGGCCTTCTGCCCGACACCACTGGCTGCGGCGAAGTCGGCTACCTGGCGCAATGGGCTCTTGCGGCGGCGCACTTGACGCGGGGTGTCGCGTGGCCGGATCTCCATTGCGGCGCGGGCTGGCCGCAGCTCAGCAGCGGGGCCGGACGCGCGGCGACGGCCCCTGACGTTCTGCGATGTCAAACTCTGTTCCTCTCTGGAAAGCCTGCGAAGTTAGCTGTCGGATTCGGGTCAGAGAGTTCAAAGACCCGGTCCGCACGAAGCGCAAACGGCACACAGGTATCCCCGGAAGGACTTGCGTTAGTAGGCACTTCTGCTGCGGACTTCACCCCAAGGCTGCTTCTTTAGGCAGCCGCTTGTGGTTCCCCCGCCTCTGCCAGTAGTTGATGACACACCTGATCTGCTGGCAGAGCTCGGCTCCAGATCAGGTAACGCTTTGGTATCGGCGCTAGTAGATAACTATAGGTGATTAAAGCCCGCAGTAATAAATTCGTTATCTTCCCAAACGACCGTGTTGTGGACGCCCCCATATCACCAGTCGCAGGAATCCGCAGGTCACACGCGCGCCAGCCGCCCCAAAGTGAGATCTGACACGCCTTAGGGTCAGCTGACAGCGACGAAGACGTGCGCAGCTACCTCGGGAGGCAGCTCCAGTGCTCCTTCAATACCGGGAACGCGGACGGAGATGTACTCCCCCACCCGTTCCAAGGAGACAGTTGCGCCTGGACGAATTCCGCCTTCATCGAGCTGGGTGAGGAGTTCGGGCTCAACCTGGATGGGTTCAGCAAGCCGGCTGACTACTACGCGGGAATCGGCAGCGTACCCGTCCATGGCATGCAGCAGGTTCACGTCCAAGCGGGCAAGGGGCTGGTTGGCGAGGCCGCCAAGCGCCTCCAAACCCGGGATGGGGTTGCCATACGGTGACTCGGTGGGGTGCTCCAACAACTCATACAGGCGCCGTTCCACCCGTTCACTCATGACGTGTTCCCAGCGACACGCTTCGTCATGAACGTATGCCCAGTCCAGACCAATGACGTCCGCCAGGAGCCTCTCGGCAAGGCGGTGCTTCCGCATGACTTCGGTGGCCCGCTTGCGCCCGACTTCGGTCAGTTCCAGGTGGCGGTCGTTGGACACAATCACCAGGCCATCGCGCTCCATGCGTCCAATGGTCTGGGAAACCGTGGGACCCGAGTGCCGCAGACGCTCCGCAATGCGTGCGCGAAGAGCCACGATGTTCTCTTCTTCAAGCTCCAAAATGGTCCGAAGATACATCTCAGTGGTATCGATCAGATCCGTCATCCAGCTCAGCTCTCCTCGAACGCATTTCTTGCGTAATCTCCACCGTACCGCGTCCCCGCCAAGGTGGATGGTGTGCAACCGACACCTCAGGAACGTCAACCCAAGCCTAGCTTATTTGGAATTACTCTGGATAATTTTTCCCTGGGTCGCAATGCCCATGGTGGTCCGGCATTCCACGTGGCGGACTATGACAACCGCAGATTCCTGACGGTGGGTCCGGTCAGGCAGAATGAGGGAGTCGAAGGGGCAGCCGATGCCACCTGCCCACCTCCCCCTCTCTAACCGATACCCATTGGAGCCACACGTGAGCGACAACAGCATCACAATTCCCGCCGACCTGCTGCCCAAGGACGGACGCTTCGGCGCGGGACCGTCCAAGGTGCGCCCGGAACAGGTCCAGGCCCTGTCTGACGCGTCGACCACCATACTCGGCACGTCACACCGTCAGGCACCGGTCAAGAACCTGGTGGGTTCGGTGCGCGAAGGACTCAGCCAGTTCTTCCGTGCACCTGAGGGCTACGAGGTTGTCCTCGGTGTCGGCGGCTCCACGGCTTTCTGGGACGTAGCGGCTTTCGGCCTGGTTGAGAAAAAGGCCCAGCACCTTTCCTTCGGTGAGTTCGGTTCCAAGTTTGCCGCGGCCACCAACAAAGCCCCCTTCCTCGATGCATCCTCCATCATCAAGTCAGAGCCCGGCACGCGACCGGCCTCCCAGGCAGAGGCCGGCGTTGACGTCTACGCCTGGCCCCAGAACGAGACATCAACCGGTGTTGCAGCCCCCGTCAAGCGCGTAGAGGGCGCCGACGCCGGATCGCTCGTCCTGGTGGACGCTACCTCAGCCGCCGGCGGGCTGGACGTGGACGTCGCCGAATCGGATGTCTACTACTTCGCCCCGCAGAAGAACTTCGCCTCTGACGGCGGCCTGTGGCTCGGCCTGTTCTCCCCCGCGGCATTGGAGCGCGCCGCCCGCATCAAGGCCAGCGACCGCTGGATTCCGGACTTCCTGGACCTGCAGACCGCAATTGAGAACTCCAAACTGAACCAGACGTACAACACACCTTCGCTGTCCACGCTGGTGACTTTGGACGCACAGGTGCAGTGGCTCAACAGCAATGGTGGTCTGGACTTCGCCAGCAAGCGCACAGCAGACTCTGCCAGCCGCATCTACTCCTGGGCCGAGGCTTCCGAGTACGCCACACCGTTCGTCGCAAAGGCTGAGGACCGCTCCAACGTGATCGCCACCATCGACTTCGACGACTCCATCGATGCAGCGGCAATCGCCAAGATCCTGCGGGCCAACGGCGTGGTGGACACTGAGCCGTACCGCAAGCTTGGGCGAAACCAGCTCCGCATCGCCACTTTCGTCGCTATCGAACCGGACGACGTCTCAGCCCTGCTCGCCAGCATCGACTATGTCGTGGGCGAGCTCAAGAAATAAAAACTCAAGAACTAACTGCCGCGGCTTTCCGCGAAAGGCAGGAAACGGCGTCGTCGGGGTTGTTCCCGGACGGCGCCGTTGCCGTTAATCCCCTAAGCGGGCGACGGCGTCGTCGTCCTCGTCGTCGGCTGGCTCGGCTTCATCGGCTTCAGGATCAGACGCTTCGGCGGCGTCGTCTTCCGCAGCCTGCACGGATTCCTCGGTCACTTCCTCTACCGTCTCCTCCACCAGGGGCGTCTCATCCTCCGGGCGGACACGCTTTGCCCAGGGGACCCATTCCGGGGCCAGGATGGAATCCTCAGAGGGCAGGAGGCCAAGCTCGCTGACTGTGACGATCTTTGACCGGGAATTGCGGGTGATCACGGCATACCACTGCCACCCGCCGTATCCCGCAAGCTTCGACTCGAACAAGTGCGTGACCACGCGATCGCCCTCGGACTTTGCGCCGATGTGGGCACCCACCTCACCCGGGTTCGCGATAGTCTCCACCGCTTCCCGCGCGACGTCGACGGCGGCAGCCAGGAACGCATCCGGCTTGCCAACGCGCCACACGGGGATGCCGGCCCGCTGCTTCGCTGCGACCGGCTTCCGCCCTGGGGTGTCGCTGTTTTCAGGGGCTTGCCCGTTGACAGGATTCTCCCCGGCGACAGGAACTGGGGCGGCGTCAGTGACGACCCCAGGGCTGGCCTGCGCGTCCCTTCCTGCCTGTGTATCCTGTGCGGATTCCGAAGTCATGGCAGTTCCTAGGCTTCCAGCTCGTCGGCAACCTTGCGCAGCGCCATACCGATAGCCTTGGCCTTGTTGCCCTCCGGGTACTTGCCGGAAGACAAAGTACCGGACAAGTTATCCAGCACGGTCACGAGGTCCTGCACCAAAGGCGCCAGGTCCTTGGCGTTCATGCGCTTGGCCTTGGCGATGGAGGGCGTCTTGTCCAGGACCCGAAGGCCCAATGCCTGGGCACCGCGACGGCCATCGGCCACGCCAAATTCCACACGCGTACCGGCTTTGAGCTCGGTTACGCCTGCGGGCAGCGATGTCTTGGGCAGGAATACCTCCTGGCCGTCCTCAGCCGCGAGGAATCCGAAGCCTTTTTCCTTGTCATACCACTTGACCTTGCCGGTGGGCACGTAATCAACCTTCTTCGTTCTTGCTTTGGAGACACGTCGTGCCGCCACCGCATCCGCAGGGATTTGCGGGATCGAGGGAGACAGCACGGTCCGTGTTGGTCTGTTACTTCAAGGTTATCCTGCCGGACCACCTATTCATGCTTTGCCGCCGCTTTGCGGCGCCTTGCTGCACCCGAAGCTTCACCCGTTTCTGCACCTTTCCTGCTCCTTTCCTGCACCCTGGCAGCGGTGCGGGCCGCGATGCCGGCCGCCGAAAAGCCCACAGGCCTGGTTTGTGTGCGCTGCTGCTAGCGTTAGGCGCATGACTTCCCCGGGTTACCGCCGCCCCCTGATGATCGTTGCCGCCGTGATCGCCGTCCTTTCCCTGGCTGCAGTGGGCGCGGTCATGGCTATCGCCTTCAACGGTGGAGTGGCACCAGTGTGGATCACGTCCATCGCGCTATATGGGCTGCCGGTTGCCTTCATGCTTGCCGTGGTCCTGGTGTTGGATGCCGTCCGTCAACGGCGCCGGCAATAGCCAATCAAGCGTCGGCAACAGCGAACCAGGCGCCGTCAACAGCGAATCAACCGGGACGGCTTTGCCTTGGCCACGCACGAGCGGCCCTGTGGCGGTAACGTTGGATTGATGTCCCTTATTCGCGCGCTCAGCAAGGAACTGGAAGCGCGCAGCGATAACTCGCTGCGGGCCTTGTTTGCCGCGCGGCCGGACCTGATTTCTCCCATGGCCCCGGACTTCGCTGCCTTGGCAGCCCGGGCAAGTGCGCGAGTCAGCGTGCAACGGGCGTTGGAGCGACTCACAAAGCCTGAAATGCAGGTTCTGGAGACGCTCCATCTGTGCACGAATGCCGATACCGGTCACAGTGTTTCCGCTGCCGGACTCAAGAAGGTCATTGCAGGGTCCACTCTCTCTGCACTGGAACCGATCCTCGCCAAACTTCAGGAGTTGGCGTTGATTCACCGGGCCGATCCGCCGGCGGCATCAAATTCACAACCGAATTCCCGGCAACGGTTCTACCTTCCCGTTGGAAGCCTGAAGGACGTGATCGGCATCTATCCGGCCGGCCTGGGCCGAAGCTACACAGAGCTGGTCAGGTTGCAGCCGGCTTTCGCCCAACGGGTGGTTCAGCTCGTAGCCGAGCTCCATCACTGTGGCTTGGACATCCACCCTGCCAGCACTCCCATGGACGCCGCCTTGTCCCTGCAACGCTGGACGTCAAGCCCCGAGAATGTGCGCGCTATTCTGGCCACGGCGCCCGAAAGGACCGTTGGCTTGCTGGACAAGTTCGGCAGTTGGGCCATGGGCGCAGTCCCCCAGGCTCAACGGCGGGCCTCCGTGACCCACGAAAGCGCCGACGTCGGGCCTGTTGATTGGCTGCTGGCCCGCGGCCTGTTGGTTCCCCTGGATGCCGGCCACGTCGAATTGCCACACAGTGTGGGCATCGCCCTGCGCGGTGGTGCGATCGTTGACGACTTCACCCTGAGCCCTCCGGTTCCAGAACTGGGCCACACGAGTGCTGCCCTCCGGCGAAACGCCGCGATGGGCGCCATCGCCGAGACTCTACGGCTCACCAGCGAGGTGCTGTTCGCAGTCCGTGAGCAGCCGCTGGCAACCCTCCGGAGCGGCGGCGTAGGCGTGCGTGAGCTCCGGCGCCTGGCTGAATCCATCCGCTGCGGCGTCCACGAAACTGCCCTCCTGCTGGAGTTCTGCGCGCTGGCCGGCCTTGTGCGGCTGGACGTTGACAGTTCCACGTGGATCCAGCCGCCACAGTTGGAATGGCTCTCCCTGCCGCGACAGGAACAGTGGCTCTGGCTGGTGAACGCCTGGTTGGCCAGCGAGCGGGCACCTTCCATGGTGGGCCAGTCCCTCCCGGGAGCGACGTCCGGCTCGCCATCCCATCCAGGTTCCGCCGGCAGCACCATCAATGCATTGTCCGCGGAGGCTCAAAGGCCCGATGCTCCAGTGGTCAGGCGCAGGATCCTGGAGATCCTCAATGAACTGACGGTTGAGGCCGCAGCTCCGGATGGCAAAGCACCTGTCCTTGACGCGCGCGCGGTGCTGCAACGGGCGGAATGGGCGCAGCCCCGCATGTCCCGCCGGTTCAGCTCCCTGGTGCGGGGGATCCTGGAAGAAGCCACCTTGTTGGGCTTGATGGGGTCCGGGGCCTTCACCCAGTTGGGATCTGCCATCGCGCTCGGCCATCCGGAGGAGGCGATGACCCTCCTCGGTGAACACCTGCCGGCCGCGGTCAACCACATCCTCCTTCAGGCGGACCTCACAGCAGTAGCGCCCGGTTACCTCGCCCCCGAACTCAGCGAAACGCTGCTGCTCATGGCCGACGCCGAGGGCCAGGGCCCGGCGTCGATCTACCGTTTTTCCACGGCAACTATCCGCAGGGCCCTCGACGCCGGACAGGATGCGGAATCGCTGTTGTCGTTCCTCCGCGAGCATTCAGCCACAGACGTGCCGCAACCTCTGGCGTATCTGGTGCAGGACACAGCGTCCCGACACGGACGTTTGCGAATCGGTTCCAGTGCCAGCTTCATCCAAAGCGACGACGATTCCGCCATCACCGACCTGTTGCACGAGGCCCGGACGTCTGCACTGAGCCTTGTTCGGATCGCCCCCACCGTCCTGACGTCCTCTGCCAGCCCCAAGGAGACTGCACGTGTGCTGCGCGAGCTGGGACTCTCACCTGCTGTCCAGGAGGCGGAACCCGCCGTCGTGCGCTTTAAACGAACAGCGGCAGTGCCCGGCAGCGCGCGTCCGGTCTACACGGCACCGCGGACGGCGCCACCGGACGACGACGTCGAAGCCCAGCTTTCAGTGTTACGGCAGCACCGCGCCGTCCCGGCTGATGCGACAGGCGAAGCCTCCACGCAGCTCGGCCTGGAAACGCTGCAGAAGGCCATCCGGCTCAAACAGGCGGTCACCATGAACGTGGTGGACAGCCTGGGGAATGCGAACACCGAAACCGTGGTTCCTGTATCCGTCTCCGGTGGCCGCGTCAGGGTCTTCGATCCTGGCAAGGAAACAGAACGTGTGCTGTCCATCCACCGGATCATCGATGTAGAACCAGCAGGAGAACTGCACAAGTGAGGATTCAAGAGTGACCGACGGTCCACTGATAGTACAAAGCGATAAAACCATTCTGCTGGAAGTCGATCACGAGCTCGCTACAGAGGCCAGGCACGCCATTGCGGCATTTGCTGAACTGGAGCGCGCTCCCGAGCACATGCACAGCTACCGGCTCACGCCCCTTGGGCTCTGGAACGCCCGGGCTGCGGGACTCGACGCCGAGCAGGTGTTGGATACGTTGCTGAAGTACTCCCGTTTCCCGGTCCCCCATGCATTGTTGATTGATATCGAAGAGACCATGTCGCGCTACGGCAGGCTTCGCCTCGAAAAAGATCCACAGCACGGTTTGGTAATGCGTACTGACGACTACCCCGTGCTGGAGGAAGTCATCCGTGCCAAGAAGATCGCCCCACTCCTTGGGCCCAGGATCGATGGAGAGACTGTGGTGGTTCACTCCTCGCAGCGAGGCCAGCTCAAGCAGTTGCTCCTGAAGTTGGGATGGCCGGCCGAGGACCTTGCCGGGTACGTCAACGGGCAACCCCACTTGATCATGCTCGACGAAACTGGCTGGCAGTTGCGCCCCTATCAGAAGCTCGCCACGGAGAACTTCTGGGCCGGCGGCAGCGGCGTCGTCGTTCTTCCTTGTGGTGCGGGAAAGACTCTGGTGGGCGCGGCCGCGATGGCGACGTCCTCCACTACAACACTGATCCTGGTCACGAACACGGTTTCGGCACGTCAGTGGAAAGACGAGCTGCTCAAGCGGACGTCCTTGACCGAAGATGAGATCGGCGAATATTCCGGGGCGGTCAAGGAAGTCAGGCCTGTAACTATTGCTACGTACCAGGTGCTCACCACCAAGCGCGGTGGACTTTACCCGCACCTTGAACTCGTGGACGGTCATGACTGGGGCTTGATCATCTATGACGAGGTGCACTTGTTGCCCGCCCCGATCTTCCGGATGACGGCGGACCTGCAGGCCAGGCGAAGGCTCGGCCTGACGGCCACACTGGTGCGCGAGGATGGCAGGGAAGGCGAAGTCTTCAGCCTGATTGGACCCAAGCGCTACGACGCTCCATGGAAAGACATCGAAGCGCAGGGCTACATCGCACCTGCGGATTGTGTTGAGGTCCGCGTGGACCTACCCCGCGACGAACGCGTGGCCTACGCCATGGCTGATGACGCGGATAAATACCGCCTGTGTGCAACCTCCGAGACAAAGACCCAACTGGTAGAGCAGCTCGTGGCGGCGCACAAGGGTGAGCAACTGCTGGTCATCGGCCAATACATAGACCAACTGGACGAGATCGCTGAGCGGCTGGATGCTCCCCTGATCAAGGGTGAAACCAGTGTCAAAGCCCGGCAGAAACTCTTTGATGCCTTTCGCAAGGGCGAGATCCAGACGCTCGTGGTGTCCAAGGTTGCCAACTTCTCCATCGACCTCCCGGAAGCTTCAGTAGCCATCCAGGTTTCGGGTTCCTTCGGGTCCCGCCAGGAGGAGGCCCAACGCCTGGGGCGCCTGCTGAGGCCCAAGCAAGACGGCCGTTCCGCGCGGTTCTACTCCCTTGTGGCCCGCGATACTTTGGATCAGGACTTCGCCGCCAAGCGCCAGCGTTTCCTGGCTGAGCAGGGTTATGCCTACCGGATCATGGACGCCAAGGATGTGGGCAAGGATGCTGCCACCGACGAATAATCGCCAGGGCATTGCTATTTATCTCCAGCAATTTTAGGATTCCAAGTGAAGCTCTCCGCCCTTTAGAGTTGCCCTTGGTCCAGGCAGCCCGGCGGCCAGTCGTCGGCAGTGGGGGTAGCCCGCAGCCAGGGTGCCGGCGATTCGAAGGCCTTGAAGAATCTGTGATTTTTTACCAGAGGACTCCCTATGCGTAAAACCCTCCTGGTCCTGGCGGCGATCATCCTGCTATCGGGACTTGCCCAGCTCTTTTTCGCGGGCTACTTCCATTTCCAAAACACCATTGAAGCCCAGCGCGAAGCGGGCGTTTATCACGTAATCAACGGCCAATTCGTGCTGCGCTATTCGGCGTTGCTGGCTGTGATTGTCGCAGTTATTGCCAAGGCCGGATCCCGGACCATCTGGCTTGCCGCCGGCATCTTCCTTATGACATGGGTCCAGCTGTTCATCTTCATCATTGGCGGAATGCTCACTGGCTCGTCGGAGGATTTCATCACGCCTTCGGGTTCGTGGGTGGCTTCCATCCACCCCGTCACAGGACTGCTGATTATCTTCATGTCCTACTGGTTGTTCAGACGTGCCCGCGCCCTTGCACTCAATCCCCAACCCCTTCCACCCAAGGCAGCAGCATCGGATGCTTCCGCCTCTTCCGCTACAGCTTGATAAGCGGCGGCTGTGAACATCTCACAGCTACTGGCCGTCGACCTGGTGCTGGCTATCCTTGCCGCCGGCGCCTGGATTGTCGCCGCTTGGATGGTCATTTCTTCCGGCAGGGGGCCCGCCAGGCCACGCGTTGTCGACTTGGCGCTTCTTCTGCTGGGTTTAGCCGTTCTTATGACGGCAGCGCGCTATGCCTTGCTCCCAGCTTTGGTGGCCGGCAGTTGGTGGTTTGCCAGCGAACGCACAACCATCAGCCTGCCTTTGACCGCCATCCCCGCGGCTTGGGCCGCGATGGCCGGTGTTCCGTATTTGCTGAGGAGGCGGAACACCGGCCCACCACCTTCGCGGGAGCAACCCGGACTCCTTGGCCGAACCCACGAATGGGCGGTTCTCGCCATGGTGTCGGCCGCGGCTTCGGCAATTGCCTCACTTGCCCTGATGTTCGTCCTCGGCCCATTCCCCGCTCCGTGGGCGCTGGCGGTTCTCATGTTCCTGATTGCAGGGACCGTGCTGTTAGCCAGGCTGGCGCTGTTCCCTGCGTTCCAGCGTCCGCCCACTCCGCCCGCCCCTCCCGCTCCGCCCGCCCCTCCCGGCGCCAGCCCCGCACCCGGCCGAGGCCGCCTGGTTCACAGGCGCACGACGGCGGCTGCTGCAGTTGCCGGACTCATGGCCTGCACCGCTTTGGGCTCGGGAGTCTTTGCGTGGCTGGGTAGCCGGTCCGCCGATGGCGCGGTGATTGCGGCCGCCGCCGGACATCACGGAGGTGTCACCGCTGCACCAGTGGTGGCCCCAACTCAGGTAACAAGTCTGGTGGGAGAGATCCCTGACAACGCCGTGGTCCGGCACTACGAACTCACTGCCCGCACGGAACACATAACCTTGCCCTCCGGGGAGTCCACTGATGCGTGGACCTTTGGCAGCCTCCCCGGGCCCGGCATTGAAGCACAACTGGGCGAGGTCATGGAAGTTGAGCTAAAGAACCAGGATGTGAGCGCTGGCGTGACCCTGCACTGGCATGGTTACGACGTCCCCAACGCCATGGACGGCGTGGCCGGGACAACACAGGACGCCATCATGCCCGGGCAGTCCATGACCTACCGCTTCCTTGCTGCCCAAGCCGGCACATATTGGTACCACACGCACCAGGACTCAGCCGAAGGTGTCCGCAAGGGCCTCTACGGCACATTCGTCGTGCACAACCCCACACTGCCTCGCGCAGATACTGACATTGTGGTGGCAGGACACGACCTCGGCGGTCTGGGGTTGCTGGGCTCCTCAGACCGTAACAGTGTGTACGCGGCCGTCCCGGGCTCGAGCGTTCGGGTACGACTCATCAACACTGATTCCCTGCCGCAGCGCTACCTTCTGGACGGAACAGCGTTCAAGGTTGCGGCCGTGGACGGAACGGACGTGAACCAGCCGCAGGAGGTGACAGGGAAGCTATTGCGGATTGGGGCAGGAGGACGGATGGACGTCACGTTCACTATGCCCGAATCCCAGGTGACTCTCCGCTCTGACTCGGCGGCCAGCGCCGTCGTCGTGGTGGCCCCATCCAGCCCGGACGGGGTGAATGCAGATGCTGCCGAAGGCGATGCCGCAGCGAAAGTGCCCGATGTCCCGGAGAAGGCGCCGGATGTTCCTGAGAAGGCGCCGGATGTTCCTGAGAAGGCGCAGCCGGGCGTCTTTGCCTCCACTCCTGTACTGGATCTGTTGGACTACGGCGAACCTGTGGCTGGCACGCCGGTACCCACAGAAAATGTCCGGGAGGAAGTGTTGGTGTTGGACCGGCAATTCCGCTTTGTTGACGGAGTTCCGCGCTACGCGTTTACGGTGAACGGCGCATCCTATCCCCTGGTGCCATCCATTGAGGTGGCCGAAGGGGACACCGTAAAAATAACGATCGTTAACCGCACCGCTGAGCCTCATCCCATGCATCCCCACGGACACCACGTTCAAGTACTCAGCAGGAACGGGGTTGCCCCCAGGGGATCGCCACTGATCCTTGACACCGTAGACGTGCTGCCGGGCGACGTGTGGGAGCTACTGCTGCACGCGAACAATCCGGGTATTTGGATGGACCACTGCCACAACCTGGACCATGCTGCAGAGGGAATGATGATGATGCTGAAGTACGAAGGCGTGTCATCTGACTTCGTCCACGGCGGCCATTTCCACAACCGGCCTGAATAGGACGGCTGGCGGGATAGGTCGGCTGGCGGGCGGACGTCCTCAGGCAACCATGCGGCTGGCGTGCTGGATTGCAACGTGATCCACTACGGCCCAGCAATCGGCGTCGTGGAGCTGCGCGCTCGCGAAGCGCTCGGCTGAGGCCAGGTCCGGAAATTCCTCGCGCCTGATGTGGCCCGAGTGTGTATCCAGGTATGTCACGTGGAACTCGAAGTCCGCGGCTTTTTCATTGTGATGAATGCTGATGGGGGCTGCTTCTTTTGCCATGTTTCCAGTGTGAAATGGGGCACTGACATTTTTAGGAGCATCCGTGGGCGTGTCGGATCCTTAGCCAGAACGTCCTGGGCTTCAGGGCGTCCGAAGGTACTCGGCAGAGACTTCCCGGACTGTGGAGCTAAGGACATCGAGCACTCTTGACGCCGTCTTCCAGCGCTGCCAGTAGAGCGGAACATCAAAGGGACGCTCTGGAGCGAGTTCAATCAAGCGCCCGTCGGCAATGTCGGGCCCGCATTGAACTTCGGGAATCAGTCCCCAGCCCAAGCCCAAGCGAACGGCATCGCCAAAGTCCTGTGAAGCTGGCACGTAGTGTCGCGGCCCCTTCTGTTGTGCTTGTGAAGCACCTGGCCACGATTCCACGAAAGCCCACTGATAGGTGTCCTTTCGGTCGAAATCCACTGCGGGTGCGATGTTGAGCCTGCCGCCGTCCACCCCATCTGCGAACCAACGATCCACAAAGGCTGGAGCTGCAACTGCCCGGTAGCGCATGACTCCGAGGCTCTCAACACGGCAGCCCTGCACCGGTTCGGGGGTGGCCGTGACTGCGGCCATGACAGTCCCCGAACGCAGCATCGAGGTGGAGTGTTGTTCGTCGTCACGGTGCAGGTCAAAGGTGATGTGGAGATCGCTCGGCACGCGGGCAAGTGCTTGCAGGAACCAGACTGCAAGCGAGTCCGCATTCACCACGATCGGCACAGCCAGCTGCGGACCGTCCGTGCCCAAACCCAACTCCACGCCTGCATCTGCTTCCAACTGGGCAACCTGCCGGGCGAGTCGAAGGACCACTTCGCCTGCTTCGGTGGCCTGCGCGGGATTACTCCGCTGGAGCAGGACCCTTCCGGATGATTGCTCAAGCGCCTTCAAGCGTTGGGACACAGCCGACGGCGTGATGTGCAGCCGGCGTGCGGCCGCATCCAATGTGCCTTCCGAAAGTACGGTGGCGAACGTTAACAACTGCTCTGAGGGAAACTGTGGCATAAGAAAATCTTACGGGGCATCAATAACATTAGCTGTCCTAAATGCCTTGCGGACCATAATTTGGAAGAGTGACTTTCTCTGACATCTTCAACTCCACTGGCCTCGGCCTTGCTACGGGCTTAGGCCTTATCGTTGCCATCGGCGCCCAAAACGCCTTCGTCCTTCGGCAAGGAATTCTTGGCAAACATATAGGCGCGGTTGTCGCAGTGTGCGCACTCTCAGACGCCCTCCTTATCGCTGCGGGCGTACTTGGCACGGGTGCACTGATCGCGGCCGCTCCTGCCGCCGTCGTGGTTCTGCGCTTTGTGGGGGCGGCGTTCCTGGTGACTTATGGGGTGCTTGCGGCTCGTCGGGCCCTTCGCCCGCAGGTGCTCCTTTCTTCCGATACGCCCTCTCCTGATGGCGACGCCAAACGTGGCCTCGCCGCGGTTCTCACCACCGTACTGGCGCTGACATGGCTGAACCCCCACGTCTATCTGGACATCGCACTTATCGGCTCGCTCGCCAGTGCCCAAGGCACTCTGTTGCAGTGGTGGTTCGGCGCCGGTGCGATGCTGGGCAGCATCCTCTGGTTCTGCTCCCTGGGCTTCGGCGCCAGATTCCTGCGCGGCTTCTTTGCGCGGCCCAAGTCGTGGCGAATCCTGGACGGCGGGATCGCTGTAACCATGGGAGCCCTCGGCGCAGGACTGGCGTTGGGAGCGTGAGGTGGCACGCAGTCTCCTCACATCAAACATCCAGATAACTCACAGAAACTGGGAGCATCATGGGTGTCATGAAAAAGAACGGCCCCGAAGCCAAGCTCCTTGTCGTCGACGACGAACCCAACATCCGCGAGCTTCTCTCCACGTCCCTGCGGTTTGCAGGTTTCGAGGTCGTTGCCGCATCCAATGGTCGCGAAGCCCTGGCCGCCGCCGACCTTCACTCCCCCGATCTCGCAGTCCTGGACGTCATGCTGCCCGACATGGACGGCTTCACAGTGACGCGTCGCCTCCGGGCTGCGGGCAAACACTTCCCCGTCCTGTTCCTCACGGCGAAGGACGACACCGAGGACAAGGTCACTGGCCTGACCGTGGGTGGCGACGACTACGTCACCAAGCCATTCAGCCTTGACGAAGTCGTGGCCCGCATCCGCGCCGTACTGCGCCGGACCCAGCCCCTTGAGGATGACGACGCGGTGATCCGCGTGGACGACCTCGAACTCGACGACGACGCCCATGAGGTCCGACGCGGTGGCACAGTCATTGAGCTGTCCCCTACCGAGTTCAAGCTCCTGCGCTACCTCATGCTGAACCCCAACCGCGTTCTCTCTAAGGCACAGATCCTGGACCACGTTTGGGAATACGACTTCAACGGCGACGCCTCCATCGTTGAGTCGTACATCTCCTATCTACGCCGCAAGGTGGACATCGACCCCGATGCCGCAGCCCTCATCCAAACGAAGCGCGGAGTGGGCTACGTGCTGCGAACGGCAGAGAAGCGCTGACCTTGCTGCAACGCTGGAAATCGGCGTCCCTGAGGTCGCAGCTGGTCGCCATCATCATGGGGCTGCTCCTCCTCGCTCTGGCCGCGACGGGAGCCGGCACGCTGACGCTCGTCAAGAGCTACCTGCAAGGCCAGGTAGATGACAAACTCAAGGCCGCCGTCGCGCTGGCACAGGACCAGCAGTCATTCGACAAGCTCTCCGAGCCGAACCCCGCCGTGCCCACTGATTATTCGTTGACCCTGTATGTTCCGGGGCTTTCGCCGTACCAGTTCGGTGGCATGCAAAGTGACCGTCCGGCGATCGCCAACATCACTCCTGCCGAGGCCAAGGCACGCGGCAATGCCCCGTTCCAAGTGAGTGGCACCGCCGGTAGCAACTGGCGTGTCGTCGCCGTGGGCGTCGTTGCCAACGGTCAGAACGGCGTGGTGATTATCGGCCTGCCGCTGACGCCCGTGGACAAAGTCATGGAACACGCCGTACTCGTAGTGGTGGGCGTTGGCCTGCTGACCCTGGTTCTGGCGTTCTTCATCGCTACATGGACTGTGGCACGTTCCTTCAGGCCCCTGGCCCGCGTGGAGAAGACAGCAGCAGCCATCGCGGCAGGTGACCTCTCCCGACGCGTGGAAATCGACAACCCCCATACAGAGGTGGGTCGGCTTGGCGCTTCGCTGAACGCAATGTTGGCCCACATTGAGGCCTCCTTCGCGGCGCGCGCCGCTTCTGAAGCCCGGATGCGCCGCTTCGCCGCCGATGCTTCCCATGAACTCCGGACTCCGTTGGTCACCATTCGAGGTTTCTCAGAGCTTTACCGCCACGGCGCGCTGGCCACCCCCGAAGACGTCGCCACGGCCATGGGCAGAATCGAAAGCGAAGCCAAACGCATGGGTTCCATGGTGGAGGACCTCCTCCTCTTGGCCCGGCTGGACGAGCAACGGCCGTTGCAACTCAAGCCGGTGGACCTGCAGTTGTTGGCGCACGACGCCGTGGTGGATACCAAAGCCTCGTCCGGCAACCGGAACATCACGCTCATCGGACTCGATGGATCCTCCCCGACGCCAGCCCCTGTTCAGGGCGATGAGGCAAAGCTCCGGCAGGTCATCGGCAACCTCGTGGGCAACGCCCTGCGCTACACGCCAGAGGGCACCCCTATAGAACTCGCCGTTGGTGTTCGGACCACTCCTGAAGGCGCCTTCTCGGTCATCGAAATCCGAGATCACGGAGCCGGTATTCCAGATGCCGAGACCAACAAAATCTTTGAACGCTTCTACCGGGCCGATACCTCGCGCACCCGCGAGACAGGCGGCAGTGGCCTCGGTCTGGCCATTGTGGCTGCCATCGTTGGCTCGCATGGCGGCAGCGTCCGGGTGAAAGAGACCGACGGCGGCGGCGCAACTTTGGTGGTCAGCCTCCCGTTCCGCGAGGAGCCCGCGGAGCTGATATCCCAGTAACGCTGGTGTCATCCATGGCGGCATTACCCAGGCAACGGCTCTTCAAGAGAGCTGTTATCCACATAGCGACGAATGGTTGTTCCCCGGCCCCAGGCAGCTGCCTAGGCTCAATGTTGTGGCCACGCACACCGCCGCGAGCAGCGGAACATCATCGTCGAAAGGCATCACCCATGAGCGTCATTTCCGTCGACACAGAGCTCCTTCAGCTCAAGTCGTCCAACGTCAAAGCAACCGTTGACCGCATCAGCACGGACGTGCAAGCCATGAAACACGGACTGGACGAGCTTCAAGCCACGTGGAGAGGCTCAGCTGCCACCAACTTCCAGTCGCTTGTCCTTGAATGGTCCCTGACGCAAAACAAGGTCGAGGCCTCGCTGGCTTCCATCAACATGGCTTTAGCGTCGGCCGCAGCAAGCTACCTCGAAGTGGAGCAGGGCAACACCCAGCGGTTCGCCTACTAGGGGCTGCACGCTTAAGGCACATTCGAGGTCCTGCTTCACATAAGCTCCTGCGGGGCTGGCTGTCTTCCCCCTGTGCAGCCGCCCCGCAGGTCACCAGGCTTTCTGTTTCCTGCTGTGAATTGATGTGCAGTGTTTCCGTTGGGTCAGTTTTCGGGGGTGCCCTGGTGGAATCGGAGCCGCCACTGGCCTCGGTCCAGAAGCCAAACGGAACTGCGGAGGACCGAACCCGAATGCGCGAAGCTGCGGTAGTTCAGCAGGATAGTGTTCTCACTCAGGCGATCGGCGCTAAGAACTTCTAGCTCAATCGGCTCGCCGGGGTCCTCCTCAAGGGCGACCATCATGGCGTCCCGGGTCCAAAAACGGCCGGAGCTGCCAATTTCGGCAAAGTCGGGATGAAGCAATACTCCAATCCTGCCGATGTCAGTGCGCACATCCGGGCGCAGGAGCTCGCGCTCCAAGGCAACCACGATTTCCTCTGCAGGCAATTCCTGGGTGGACGTATCCTCGTCCAGTTCACTGAAAAGATCCGGCTGACCGAAGATGCCCGACTCCCCAAACAACGTGGGTTCGGAGTGGGATTGGAAGCTGCGCCCGGCTCTGGCCGGGACAGGAAGAGGCGCGGCGAGGGCCTCGTCGGAGCCTGTAAACCCCGGTCCGCTTGGAGCTGCGGTGCCCTGCTGGAAGGCTGTGGCTACGGCGCGTGCGCGCTCGTCTGCTGCCTCGTTGAGGTCGTGTCCGGCGTGCCCCTTGACCCATTCAAACGTGTATTTGCGTCCGACAATTGCTTGGTCGATGTCCTTGAGGAGATCAACGTTCAGGACGGGCTTTCCGTCAGCCTTGCGCCAACCCTTCCGCTTCCAGCCGGGCATCCACTTAGTGATGCAGTTGATGACGTACTGGCTGTCGCAAAGGATCAGCAGTTCTTCTTGCGGAACGTGGGCAGTGGAGCGGAACAGGTCCAGGACAGCCATGAGCTCGCCCATGTTGTTGGTGCCGTGGGGCCAACCTCCTGCGCGCCAACAGGAGTCGTCAACATACCAGGCCCAACCGGCCGGCCCAGGATTGCCGAGGGCAGAGCCATCGGCGGCAGCAATAATCGTCATGCCTTCAATCCTGCCAGACCGCACAGACACTGAAAGCGTGCTAGGACCCAACCAAGTAGCAGCACATGTCCTTCTGAGCACTCGAACGGCCTGACCTGCTACTCACTTAGGCGATACAGCAAGACGGCGGCCCCCACCAAAATGGTGAGGACCGCCGTCGTTTGCTCTGAAGCGTGACGCTACAGCTTAGGAGGCTTAGAAGCCGCCCATGCCGCCCATGTCGTCGCCACCGGCAGCCGGAGCGTTCTTCTCAGGCTTGTCGGCAACTACAGCCTCGGTGGTCAGGAAGAGACCAGCGATGGAAGCAGCGTTCTGGAGAGCCGAGCGGGTGACCTTTACGGGGTCGTTGACGCCGGCAGCCAGCAGGTCTTCGTAGACACCCGTGGCAGCGTTCAGGCCGTGGCCGGAAGGCAGGCCGCGAACCTTGTCAGCAACAACGCCCGGCTCGAGGCCAGCGTTGAAGGCGATCTGCTTCAGCGGAGCGTCGATGGCAACCTTGACGATGTTGGCACCAGTTGCTTCGTCACCCTGGAGGGTGAGGTTGGCGAATGCCTTCGCACCAGCCTGGATGAGGGCAACGCCACCACCGGCGACGATGCCTTCTTCAACGGCAGCCTTGGCGTTGCGGACTGCGTCCTCAATGCGGTGCTTGCGTTCCTTGAGCTCAACTTCGGTTGCGGCACCGGCCTTGATGACTGCAACGCCGCCGGCCAGCTTGGCCAGGCGTTCCTGCAGCTTCTCGCGGTCGTAGTCGGAATCGGAGTTTTCGATCTCGGCGCGGATCTGGGCCACACGGCCCGCGATCTGCTCGGCGTCGCCGGCACCTTCAACGATGGTGGTCTCGTCCTTGGTGACAACAACCTTGCGGGCGGTGCCGAGGAGTTCCAGGCCTGCGTTTTCGAGCTTGAGGCCAACTTCTTCGGAGATGACCTGGCCACCGGTGAGGATGGCGATGTCGGCGAGCTGTGCCTTGCGGCGGTCACCGAAGCCCGGAGCCTTGACGGCTACAGACTTGAAGGTGCCACGGATCTTGTTGACGATCAGGGTGGCCAGAGCCTCGCCCTCGATGTCTTCGGCGATGATCAGCAGCGGCTTGTTGGACTGCATGACCTTCTCCAGAACCGTGACGAGTTCCTTCACGTTGGAGATCTTGGAGTTCACGATCAGGATGTACGGGTCTTCGAGGACCGTTTCCTGGCGCTCAGCGTCGGTGACGAAGTAAGCGGAGATGTAACCCTTGTCGAAGCGCATGCCTTCGGTGAGTTCGAGCTCCAGGCCGAAGGTGTTGGACTCTTCGACCGTGATGACGCCTTCCTTGCCCACCTTGTCCAGGGCTTCGGCAATGAGGCTGCCGATTTCCGGGTCACCGGCGGAGATGGAAGCCGTGGCCGCGATCTCTTCCTTGGTTTCGATTTCCTTGGCAGAGGCGAGCAGTTCTTTGATGACTGCCTCAACAGCCTTCTCGATACCGCGCTTCAGGGACAGGGGGTCGGCGCCGGCGGCAACGTTGCGCAGGCCTTCCTTGACCAGTGCCTGGGCGAGAACCGTAGCGGTGGTGGTACCGTCGCCAGCGACGTCATCCGTCTTCTTGGCAACTTCCTTGACCAGCTCAGCGCCGATCTTCTCGTAAGGGTCGTCCAGCTCGATCTCCTTGGCGATGGAAACACCATCGTTGGTGATCGTGGGGGCGCCCCACTTCTTTTCGAGGACGACGTTGCGTCCACGCGGGCCGAGGGTGACCTTGACGGCGTCGGCGAGGATGTTCAGGCCCCGCTCGAGGCCGCGGCGTGCCTCTTCATCAAATGCAATGATCTTGGCCATAACGGCGGTAGTCCTTTCGGGACAGTCGTTAAGAAGGAACCTGTCAGATGGGGTGCCCGCGACGGACGGTCCTTTGCTTGCGGCCTCTGTATGCCGCGCGCTCCGGACCTCACCCCACCAAGGTGTTTCTTGATCCCCCTGACGTTCCGAGAGCCATCCGCCGCCGGCGTAGGCCGGGCCGGAGTTAGCAGTCGAAGCGTAGGAGTGCTAAATCAATAATTAGCACTCGACCGGGGAGAGTGCAAGCAGAAGCGCCACTTTGCGCTATAAACAAAGGGGTTTCAGCCGTTAGCTGACGTGACGGCCAAAGGGACTATGCAACGCGGACGCTTTCGGCCTGCGGACCCTTCTGGCCTTCGCCTAATTCGAACTCCACCCGCTGGCCTTCCTCGAGGGCACGGAAGCCTTCCATCTGAATAGCGGACCAGTGCACGAAGACGTCGTCGCCGGAGTCATCCACAGTGATGAAGCCGTACCCTTTTTCGGCATTGAACCATTTGACGGTTCCCAAAGCCATGATGCCCACACTTTCACAGTAGCCAAGACCGGTTGCCGGGATCTCCGGATCGGAATCAATCCACTGTAACCACAGTCACTATCCGCGCGCTGCTGCCGAGGGGCCGACCATGACTTTTGTTATTGAGGCTTAACCGAGTTGCAGCTTTCGAGACTGAAACCACAGAAAAACGGTGGGGATTCAGCGAAATTACCGGTAGCCAGGTCCCACAACAACCACTAGAGGCTGCTGTATTTCAGGAGACTCAACAACCGCGGTGATACCGAGGAGTTTGCCCAGTGCTTCTGCATTCGCCTTCTGTCCAGGGACGTTGTAAAAGACCACGGAAGACTGTTGCGGCAGGCCGCCCCAGTTCCCCACAGATCCCAAAACCCAACCATCGCCTTGGACCAGGCCCGCGACGCGACTGGCAAGCCCAGCCGTAGCCGTGCCGTTGTAGACAGCCACTGCAACGGACTTGTCCACCGGCGCAGCAGAAGGAGTTGCCGAAGCTTCGCCTGAAGGCGTGGTTCCCGGGCTCGGCTCGCCGGAAGCGATGGGTGCGTTGCTTGATTCGGTAGGTGCAGCAGAAGGGGAGGTTTCGCTCTGCTGGGGCGCCGGCGTCGAGACGCTTGTGGACGCGCTGGGGGCCACCAGGCCAAGCCGCGGAAGTATCAGGAAAGCTACGAGTCCCAGCACCAGGGCGACGGCCCCTACTGTCAAGACCGGCCACAAATTGGGGCGGACTGTCTCTTGGGCGTCACGGTGCACCCCCTGCCGGGAGCTGTTCTGTGGGACCCGGTCGAATTCATCCTTGGCAAATTTGGTCATGGTGAAGCCTTGTCCTTGCTGGTTGCTGCTGACTATCAGCCGGGCGATTTACGCGTCGGACCCCAAACGGCGCGCTGTCCGCGCACGTTGGCGCGACGTACGTAGTCTACGCAATCTCTTCACCAGCATGGGATCGTGGGCCAACGCATCTTCGGTATCGATAAGTGCGTTCAGGATCTGGTAATAGTGCGTGGCGGAGAGATTGAAGAGCTCACGGATCGCCTGTTCCTTGGCGCCGGCGTACTTCCACCATTGCCGTTCCAAGGCCAACATTTGCTGATCTCGGTCACTTAGAGGTGAGTCGCTGCGGGTCTCGGCTGCCAGGTCTTCAAGTGCCAAACCGGTAGACTGCGGCGCCATTGGTTCCGGTGCTGGTTCAGCCACGGCACACTCCTTGACGCTGGTTGGGGGAAAATGTCCTACCCCCATGTTACGGGCGAATAACAACGCTGTCATTCGCACCGCCGATGCCATGGAGGAGACAATGACAGGGTGACTGGTGAGGATGCACTGTTTGACCTGGAACCCGCCGGCGTTGCCGATCCAGGCTTCGACGAGCTTATTGACCGACCCTTGGAAGAGCTGATGGCCGCTGATTGGGCGGACGCGTTGCGACCCGTGGAAGGCCAACTCCGTGAGGCTTTGGCCTTTGTTGCGGGTCAGGCTGCCCAAGGGATCCACGTCCTTCCTGCAGCTACCAACCTTCTCCGGGCTTTCCGCCGACCATTGGCTGACGTCAAAGTACTCATCCTTGGCCAGGATCCGTACCCAACCCCGGGACACGCCGTCGGGCTTTCCTTTGCCGTTTCGCGGCATACGCGGCCGATCCCCCGGAGCCTGGCAAATATTTATCGTGAACTCCACGACGACCTCGGGCTCCCGCCGCGCATCCATGGCGACCTCACGGCCTGGACGGACCAAGGCGTCCTGCTGCTGAACCGTGTCCTTAGTGTCGCAGCCGGAAGCGCTGGCTCACACCGCGGCAAAGGCTGGGAGGCCATCACGACGGCGGCTGTCAGTGCGGTAGCCCATCGCACCGACGGCGCGGGACGCCGGAGTCCCCTGGTCGCGATTCTGTGGGGGAAGGACGCCGAAGCGGTCCTGCCGCTGCTGGATGGCACACCGGCAATCACTTCGGTGCACCCGAGTCCCCTTTCGGCATCACGTGGTTTCTTTGGTTCCAAGCCGTTCAGCCGAACCAACCAGCTGTTGGCGTCACAGGGCGCAGAGCCCGTCGATTGGGAACTACCCATCTTGTAACCTTCGACTCATACCCAACTGGCACCCCACGAATTAGCTTAGGCTTGCCTATATGGCTGCTCTCCCCGTTTCTTCGTCCGCCACCCGGACCACACGCCCGCAGGTCAACCTGAGGGTCCAGCGCAAAGAATGGCTCTCACCTCACATGGTGCGGATCGTCGCCGGCGGGCCAGGGTTCAGCGACTACGTGAACAACGAATACGTGGACCGGTACGTCAAGATCGTTTTTCCCCAGCCCGGCGTTGATTATCAACTTCCGCTGGACCTGTGGGCCATCCGCGAGACGATGCCACGTGAGCAATGGCCGCACACCCGGACTTACACCATTCGCTGGGTGAACCTGGAAGAACGGGAACTGGCGATTGACTTCGTAGTCCATGGCGACGAGGGCCTGGCAGGGCCTTGGGCAGCGGCAGCGGAACCTGGGGACACTCTGATTTTTACCGGGCCCGGCGGCGCCTACAATCCTGCGCCCGACGCCGATTGGCACCTCTTCGCCGGCGATGACGCCGCGATTCCAGCCATCGCAGCCTGCATAGAGGCGCTCGCCCCGGAAGCCCGCGGATTTGCGTTCCTTGAGGTGGACAGCGCCGAGGACATCCTGCCTATCTCTGCTCCTGCTGGCCTGAAACTCCACTGGCTGCAGCGCAACGGAGTGCCTGCCGGATCAAGCGAGCTGCTGCTTGAGGCGCTTCGTGAAATGCAGTGGCTCCCCGGCCGGGTTGATGTCTTTGCACACGGCGAAAGAGGCTACATGAAGGGCCTGCGGCAGATCTTCTTCGCCGAGCGCGGCCTGGAGCGTTCGCAGGTTTCGCTCTCCGGTTACTGGGCTCAGGGCCGGGTAGAGGAAGTTTTCCAGGCCGAGAAGAAGCTTCCCGTAGGACAGATTTAGTCAGATCCAGCGGCCAGCGCAGATCTAGCGGCGCCGTACCCTGCGGCGCTCGTTGCTGGATAGGCCCTTCGTGAGCGGCCTGGCCAGGTTGTCACCGAGGACGATTCCTGCTGCCACTCCCAGGACGATCGCGCCTGCATTCAGCATGCCTCCGGCGCCCTGAACAATGTCCGCTTCCTCAATGGTCAATACATACATTGAACGGAATATGGTCAGGCCGGGGAGCAGGATGAGCGCGGCCGGAACAGCCACTACAAGCTGGGGAGCGCCAAGTTTCAGTGCCACTACCCGAGCCAACAGGCCGATGGCCACAGCCGATACTGCCGGCGACAAGCGGTCGCCGAACCCGGCAGTGGTAGCCCCCCACAACACGAAGAAGCCGACCAAGCCGACTGCCGCCGTCGGGAGTAACAGGCGCATCTGTGTCTGCTCGGTGACGCCGATAGCCACTACGGCGATGGCGATCAGAATGGCTTGGCCCCACAAAGGATACGCATCGGGGAATGTTTTGGTGACGTCCAGGACTTCGCTGCCCATGAGGGTCCCGACGACGACGGCGACGGCGATACCAGCGACGATCGCGCCGAAGGTGAGCAGCGTGGAGAGGAATCGTCCGGCCGCGGTGACCGGGAAGCCGTTGATGGCGTCCTGCACGGAAGATACAAGCCTGCCCGTTGGAAGCAACAACAGGATCCCGCCGGCAACCACAATGGACGGAGCGATGTCCGCACCCGCCCAACGCAGCATCAGGGCGACAAACGTGACCAGGAACGAGCAAGCCATGGTGATGAAGAAGTCGGGCGTCCGCCACCGGCTCAGTTGCCGCGCAACCAAACTGATCAGCAAGTTGGAGCCAAAAGCCAGGGCTGAAGCGCCGGGACCACCACCCAGGACGCCCACGAACACCGCCGCGAACACGGCAAAGGCAACCGTAACCATCCAGCGAGGGAAGGGCTTGGCGCTGCGGACGATGTCATTCAATCGACGGACGGCTTCGTCGCGGCCCACTCCCCCGGCCACGATGTCCGTGACCAGTTGATGCACCTGCGCGAGGCCGGCGTAGTTATTGGTCCACGAGCGCACCACACGCAACAACGTGATGGGGGTCTGGTCCTTTGGCGCATAGTTGATGGCTACCGACTGGTTGGTGATGTCCACTTCAACGTTCTTCAAGCCAAGGGCCGCGGTAACGGCAATCATGCTTGTCTCAACTTCAAGGGCGCCTGCACCGTATCGGAACATGACTTCGGCCAGATGCAGGGCGAAGTCGATCGTCTTACGCGCTGAGGCGTCGACACCAACAACCTGGATAGTCGGGTTGGCGTAGGGACTGCCCGCGAGCCGGTCCACGATGTTCATGGGGGCAGTGGGCGGGCTATCGCCTTGAACCAAGCGCATCAGCATGCGCTTGGCATTGGCGTTCTGCCGGATTTGCGATGGCCGCAACGGCTGGGTCTTGGGCAAGCCGTCAGTGTGAGGCCTGCCGCCGGAGCCCTCAGGGCGTTCAGTCACGCAGTGTTCCTCCCTTGGCTTTGGTTGATTAGTTCTTCCCCGGGAATTTCCTCAGCAGGTTTCCGGGCTCCGGCAATTTTGCCAGTATCGTCTTGGCGGCATCTGCGAGCTTCCTGACCGCCCGGTAAGCGGTGAAGACCGGCAGGTTCACCGGTGTCACGAAGTCGCCAACCAGCTGGACCACCTCGCCGCCGAAGCCCTTCTTGAATTCGTAGCCGCCGTGACCGGTTTCGTCCTGGCCCTGGATGCCGAAGGTGCCGTAGAAGTTATAACGCGAGTAGCCGTTGTTCAGAGCGTGCAACAGCATGCCCCAGTACAGCGACGTGGCTCCGTTGAAGTAGATGTAGTCCTGGACAGTCCCGCCGATCACGCACACGATTTCATCGCCGGAGCAAGCGAAGTGGATCGCCGCAACCGTAGCCACGCCAACCGAGTCGGGGAACCGTTCAATGTCCTTGAGGCTACGCTCGTAACTGTCCACGAGGTCCTGGACCACCTTGATGCGGTTGGCCTTCTTCTTGCTCCCGGTTTCCTCGACGTCGCGCTTGAGGTCCGCGAGTGTCTTGGACTCCGCATCCAGGCGCTCTGTGATGGAGGCCCGGTATTCGGGGATGTTGATCTTGGCCATCATGAGCTTGGTGAACTCATCCGAGGTATTGCGGAGCAGTTGCTCGTAGTACTCACGCTCGCGGTAGGTGAAACCCTTTTCGTCGCCGGCAGTGCTCAGCGCGTTGTAGAAGTCGTCCAGGGTTTCCAGCGTGGCCTGTTCCAGGTAAACGCCGTTCTTTTCGGCCTTCCGGATGGCCTTGCGCGTGCGGTAGTTCATGCCCATAATGAGCTCTTCGGAATCGGCGATTCCGTCCAGCTTCTTGACGAACATCCAGTTGATGTTCGCGAAATTCATGTCAAAGCCCTGGTGCTTGAAGCCCAACCCTGCCAGCTCCTTCAGCAGCGGACGGTTGTCCTCAACCTCCGGGTGCTCGGCGCCGTCCTCGTCACGGGCGATGTACTTGACGTTCGGTGAGATGCGCAGCTCAGCAGCCTTCTTCGAGGCCGCGTGCTTCTTCAACTGCTCGACGACGAACCGCACCGCTTCGGCGTCGTTGTGGTCCAGCAGTGGTCCCTTTGCGCAGTCGCAGACCTTGTAGCCAAAGCGATTGGTGGTATAGACGAGCTTTCCGGCAGCGATCAGGCTGCCACCGCGGGTCACGCCAAAGAGCTCCACTTCCTGGCCGCGGGCACGTTGGAAACGCGCCAGGTCCACGGACTGGATGAAGCTGCCTTGTGGGTGCCCCTTGGCGAATGTCTCGAAATCAGCGTCACTGAGAATCACGAATTCCATGCCGGTTCCAGCCTCAATCGGAGTCAAAGAAATTACCTCACCTAGATAGATTTGCACCCGTTGGTGGCCGGGGCGGGCCTGAAGTGTTGGGTTGGTGCCGGTTCTTTAGTAGAACTGTCCGCCTGTGCGCATAGTTTCCAGTCGGCGGAAGACGCGCTCTGCTCCCTTGAGCCAGAGCTTATGGCGGATAGGTCCGAGGACGAGGTCGTAGCAACCCACGAAGTCCGTAACCGTCTTGGTGAAACTCGTTTTGAACAAACCCATGCCGAACAGCGGGTGGGTCTTGTCCTTGATCCGGGCGGCCGGCGGCGTGCCGCAGAAATCGTACTCAACGCAGCCCAGATCCTGCATCCGCTGGATAGCCGCCCACTGGACCAAATGCGAGTCACCGTACTGCTTGCGGTTCTGGGTGGAACCGCCATCCTTGTAGGTTGCCTTGGAGCCATAGTTGATAACAAAAGCACCGACGCTGGGTGCACCGTCCTCGTAGACAAAGAAGAAGTGACCCTGGCCACGGCTGCAGAATTCGTGCCAGAAACGGGAGTAGTACTCGTAGCTCCGCAATGGCATGGCACCCTTGGCGTTCACTGTGTCTTGCATCAGTGCGTAGAGCTTGCGATAGGTCTCCTCGCCGGGCTCGGCTGGGAGGACCTCGCATCCTTCACGTTCTGCCCTGCGGACAGCGTTGCGGGCCCGCGATGAAATGCCCCGCAGCACTTCATTGGCGGGCGCGGAGATGTCCAGGAGTGCGGTGGAATCGTTGGATTGGATGTTCGGGGCCTTAACCAAGCCAGCCGCCTTCAGCTGGCCGGACACCTCAGGTGACTCCACGACGTCGGGCTCTATCTTGATGGTGAAGACGTTCATCTTCTGTTCCTTCGCCAAGGCGACGAGGGCGTTCAGCATAGGCTTGATGTCGCTTACCTCGGCTGCGTCCGGTCCCTTGATGAGGTACCAGAGCCGGCCAAGGACGGGGAACTTCTTTTCAAGAAGGAGGTTGTAGCTGGCGTAGTCAGCGGCCTCAATGACGAGCCGGCGGACCAACCAGCCGTTGCCATCCTTGACTGCCGCATAGGCGTCCGACTGCAGCATGTTGCCGCCATTGGGGTTGGCTGTGACGTGCTTGTCCCAGTTATCGATTTCCTCGGCGGTGGCAAAGCGGGCGGTAAATTCTCGCAAGGTGGCCGTGTCCAATCTCAGGGGTTTGGTGCAGTGTTCAAAAGCTGGGTGCGCATGCGGACATGCAGCCTCAAGTCTATCGGGCCGAGGAAAATAGCCCGACTCTGGGTGAGTTGCCCGCTCGAACTAGGCGCGAATAGCCTGAGCCGGATCCGCTTTGGACGCCGCAATGGCTGGATACAACGCTGAAAGAACACCAGTAGCTGCGCCAGCGGCAACTCCGGTCCACACTGATTCAGGCCCCAGAACCGGTGTCCACCCTTGGCCCAGGCAAAAGGTCAGAACTCCCAGCACTCCGACCGTTCCGCCAGCCAGTCCACCGCCCAATCCCACCAGCAAACCCTCAAAGATAAACATCCGGCCAATGCTGAAGCGACTCGTACCGAGGGCTCTCCGCAGAGCGATCTCCGATCTTCGCGTTTGCACAGTCAGATACATCGACGTAGCAGCGCTAAGACAGGCGAGTGCCAGCAACACCCACGAGATGACACTGATCAACACGCCCAGGTCGTTGTTGACTCCTTTGCGGAGCGAACGAAGGTCTGCCACCGTGTTGACGGTGAAGTGCTCCGGATGAGCTGCGTCGAGGGCCAAAGGAATCACGTCGGCCAATGGTGCTGGAAATCCAGGGAGAGTGCGGATCACAAATACAGGGTTGTCAGAAGCAGCGGATGGGTAGGCGCTGATCCCCAGGATGATGCTGTCTGCGAGAACCGGGTTCCTTCCGGCTTGGCGCAGTATGCCCACGACTGGAACGGACTGCCCACCGATCCAAATTTTCTGGCCCGGACCCGCAGAAGGAATCCCTAAACGGACGGCCGTATCTTGTCCCAATATTGCTACGGGCTTTCCGAAGGAATTGTCCAGAAGAGATAACGCAGAAGCAGGCTCAACTACGGCCTGGCTAATGTCGAGGAACGTCGAGTCCACGGCCAGGAGTGACCCTGCGAAGTCGTCCTCCTGGATTCCCCTATTTGGCTGAAAGCGTGTGGGCCGAAATTCAGAAGTCGCCAACTCCACTCGCAAACCAACCGCGACCACTCCGTGAAGATTCTCTATTTTCCTCTTCTGACCTCGCAAGGCTGCGATGTCAGCGTTCGTGGGTTGGACCCCAGATGGGCTTCTTGAGGCTTGCACTTCATCCAATGCGGCTTCGGCCAAGCGCTCGGAAACCTGCGCGGAGGCACTTTGGCTAAGGCCTACTGAGGCAACCAGTCCGCCCGATCCCAGCATGAACGCCAGAATGAGCAGCAGTGCCTTGCCTGCCCTGGAGGTAAGGGATGCCAATGCATCATAGACGTCATCCATCAAGAGATTGAGCCGTCTCCCCAGTGGGGCTGGGGAGAAAACTTCAGTTGGATCCGGGCGCCCAACCATGGGCTCGTGAACAGCTGTCGAGGCAGGGGAACCCGGCGCGTCGGGCTTTGCCAGTCGTCCGTCGTCGATGACGATCCGGCGGGCTGCTGCGGCGGCGACGATCGGATCATGCGTAATGACGACGACTGTCACCCCGGTTCGATTCAACGCCTTGAGATCCGCGATGACGCTCTGGGTATTGACACTGTCCAGGTTGCCTGTGGGTTCGTCTGCGAACAGGATCCTGGGCTTGGTCGCGAGAGCACGAGCCAAGGCAAGACGTTGCCTCTCCCCTCCAGAGAGGTTCTTGCCGAGCACGCTTGTCCTGTGCAGCAACCCAACGCGCAGCAGGGCCTGCGTTACTTCCAACTCCCGGTCCAGGTGGCGGACACCTTGCACACGAAGGCCGAGCGCTGCGTTCCGTGCGGACGATTCATCCAAGATCACGTGCGAGGCTTGGAAGACAAACCCAAACATCCGCGATCGCAACCAGTCACGCTGCTTCTCGGCCATCAGTGATACGTCTGCACCGTTGATCGAGTACGTGCCTTCTGATGCACGGTCCAACAGTCCAAGAATGTTCAGTAGCGTTGATTTGCCGGATCCTGAGGGACCAATGATCGCAACGAATTCACCCTCACAGATCTCAAGATTGACGTCTTGAAGGGCCGCAGTAGGCACATCGGCTCCTGCATAGGAGCGCCCGATGCCTTCCAACCGGAGCAGGGGAATCCTGCCGGGCCTTTGCGCAGGCAGGTTCACGATACGTCGACCGTGGTTCCAGGCTCCAGCTTCGAAGTCTCGGCCAAGGCAGCCCAGCCATCGCGCTGCCCTGTCACCGTCACGTCGATTCTTTCCGCCGAAGTATCCTCACCAGCGTCCTTTTTCGAACTTGGCACGGTCACATACGTCCCGATGTCATCCTGTTTGATGGCGGTCAGGGGAACTGCCAAGGTCTCTTGGACCGGCTCCTTCACGCTGACAGAGACTGGCTGACCCGGCTTTGGTTTGTTGGGATCGTCCGGAACAGATGCGATGATGTCCATTCCTGGAAGCGTCCCCTTTTCCGGATTGCCTTGGTCGAAAACCCCGATGCTCTGAATGACGCCCTGGGCGCTGTACCCACTGGCTTCGAGCGCAACGGCCTGGCCAACTGTGAGAGCTTCAGCCTGTGTAATTGACGCCCGTCCCACGGCCACGTCCGGGGCAGTTTGCGCTGTAGCCACCAAAAGATCGTCCGTCAGCACGGCTCCTGAAGCAGCAATGCTCGTCACAGAGCCCTCATCACCAGGAATTTGAACAAACTCCCTCCACCGGACCATGGCCTTCTTGTCGTCGGATTTTGGGGCTGACTGATCAACGTCACGGTACAAAGCCGCCACGGATTCTTGGGTGGACTTATCAAATATTCCGGTCATGTTGGGCCGATACCCTATGGATTGAAGCCAATTCTGCAAGGCGGAAACGTCTTGACCGTTGTCACCATCTTTCAGGTCCCGATACAACGGGACGGACGTTGATATGACAATGAGAGGGCGCCCGGACACAGTCGCAACGATTGTCCCCGGCTTTAGCGTGTCGCCAACAGCAACCAGCATGCGCGTTATGACGGCGCGTTCAGTCCCTGGCGGTACTGATGCTGCGATGCCCACCGACGTTCCCGGGGTCATGCTCCCGGGGATGATCAAAGTGCTCGCCAAAGTCCTACGCTCCACTGTGGCGGTCACCTTGATTGGAGTGTTGATGGAGTCGAGGGCAGCAGACTGGGGTGACTTTATGTAGCTTCCGGCAAGGAAGGAACCTGCCATTCCTGCCACAACTATGACCAAGAAGCCAATGATCCGCCGGAGTCGCGGAACTCGTGGGACCTTAACTACTGCGTCTTGCTGCAACGGCATCAAGCGGCGCCCTTGCCATGTTGCCGGAGAATCGTCCTCGCTTTGGCCAAAGCCTCGGTCTTATCCTCCGCGAGCCTGTTCATGGCAGCTTGGTTGGCGGCGATCAGGGCAGATTGATACTGCGCCCGGATATCCGAGATGCGTTGCATTACCTTGGTTTCCTGCTTGCAATTCGCGTCTTGAACAGCTGTCCTGATTTCGCCTTGCTTGTCCGAAGGGTACGAAGGCACCCACGCATCAGGTGAGTCCTGTCGCATTGAAATTCCGGCATCTTTGAGGCAAGCAATCCAGTCGTCGCGTGATTCCCTCCAGTCAGGATCCCGCTCAGATAATGCATTTGAGTCATTGCTAATGTTTGTTAGCAATGAGTCCGCACCGGCGATTCTGCTTCGGAATGGAGGTATCTGATTCGAGGTCGTGGCGTTATCGCATTCAAAGTACTTCTTGACATTTGCGTCCGCTGATTCCCTCGTCCTGGAATCGTAAATACCTGGGACGGTACGGATTATTGCCTTGTCATATCCGTACTTCGCCGCAAGTTCGGGAACCCAAACGCCATACGACTGGTCGGCTTTAACCGTCAGATCACCGTGCTTCTCTGGCATGGTCACACCGGCGTTTTTCATGCAATCCTCGATGACATACATGTTGGCCGCACTTATGACCATTGATTCGTCGGGCGTCGCTTCGTACGCATCCATGGGTAAGGAAATGGTCGCCGTAGCCGGATCCAGTTTTGCATGCACGCCGGCATATGCTGCTCGGTCGACGGAAGGCAAGGACGCGGCATCCACTCCGTCAGGCTGCGAATTGGCGCTGCATCCGGCCAATGCAACTACCAACACGAGCAGACTCAGTGGATACCGTGCCATTTTGCCTCCCTCAACTCTTCTATGCGGTGCGATAGCTGTATCCTGCGTTTGGCGGAATCAGTAGGCTTCGTCGTGACTTGAGATGCGATTGTCCCAGTTGCCGCCACCGGGGTAGGCAATATCGGCCAGATAGCTGATTGCTTGCCCTTCCTTCATATAGAAGGAGTTGCCGCCGAAGTTCAGGTGCTCATAGAACATGACGTACCTGTAGGCAGGATTAGTGGTGTATCCCACAATGTTTGATGTCGGATCATTAGCAGCGTCACCGACGTAAGTTGCCGCGTAGTTGTTAGAGTACTTCGTTCCATTCCACACTGAACTCTGGAACAAACAGACCTTACCGTTGGCGCAGGTCTGATCAGCCCAGGCATTTGCCGAGCCCGCACCCACACCGATTGAAACGGGAATTACTACGGCCGATGCGGCCAGAAATTTGGCAATTTTCCTCATGTCACCAGTCATCTCTCTAGTAGTGAATTTCTGGTGACCCGTTCATTGTCGAATCGTTCCACAATGGCGCCCCCCCAGCAAAACCGAAAATACAGAGCTGAGGACTGAACGTCAATCAGTATGATGATTCTGACAATTAAAGCTGAAATATTTAAGGATTTATCAGAAACAGTCATCTTTGGGCGTCACGAAACTCCCGGCCACGACACGTATTAAAGGGGAGCCATGTCCCCGTCCAGCGGGCGTCCCTTACAGCCGGATCTGCTCAGCGCTCTCCAACTTGATGGCTTTCGGTTCCCTCCCGAGTTCGCGCTGGCCCTTCACCAGACGGTCCGCGTTGGCGAGCCTACTGAGGCTCAGTCCGGTCAGGTCTGCGATCTGCGCGATAGGGACCTGGAAAGTCCGGTACGGCCCCAGCGGGGGTGGCTCACCTTCAAGGAGCCGCTGGTCGATCGCCTTTTTCAGTTCAACTTTGCCCAGTAACGGCGATTGATCCAGTACAAAGCCCGCGGCGCCGAGCTTGGCGTCGTTGGTCCATACGGCGATTTTCCAGAACTTCCGCGGAACCTGTACGCCCCTGTACGGGAGGTCGTCGTCGAGAAGTACTGGCCCGGTGAACACGGAGAGCTTGGCGTCATACGCATCCGCGTGACCCAGCACGTGGTCCTCGAGCCCCACCCACAGTTCCTTGCCTTGGTTGAAGTCGTCCACCTGCGGTGCGGCATTGGTAAAGACGAAGGTCTCCTGATTCGCCGTTTTAGCCGTGGCCGGATCGCCCCACACGGGATCCAGGCGACGGACCAAGTGCCCACGATCGAACGCGTTGTTCTTGTAGACGTCCGGGCCGGCCTGCTGTTCTTTAGGGATCCTGCTATCGAAATGCCAGGTTCCCTCGCGGGCCAGCGGGCTCAGCTCACGGCCACTGATGTTGACCCCCACGATCGCCGCGAGCTTCCGGGCAACCCGGAAGCGCACGGAGAAATGCGTGTAGTCCAGAAGAATCGTCGTTGCCGACGGACTGGGCAGTTCAAGGCGTGCCCGCAAAAAATCCCTGTCGTATCCCCCGCTCATGGATACATGATGGCACTAGGCACCGACAGTAAACAGACTCAGCATTCGACGACGTTCACGGCCAGGCCGCCCATCGCTGTTTCCTTGTACTTGGAGGACATGTCCTTGCCCGTCTCGCGCATCGTCACGATCACCTCATCCAGCGACACCCGGTGCGTCCCATCGCCCCACAACGCCATCTTCGCCGCGTTGATCGCCTTCGCCGCAGCAATCGCGTTCCGCTCAATACACGGAATCTGCACCAACCCCCCGATCGGATCACACGTCAACCCCAGGTTGTGCTCCATCGCGATCTCCGCCGCGTTCTCCACCTGCCCCGGCGTACCACCCATCACCTCAGCCAACCCGGCAGCAGCCATCGACGACGCCGACCCCACCTCACCCTGGCACCCCACCTCAGCCCCCGAAATGGACGCCTGCTCCTTATACAACACACCCACCGCACCCGCGGCGAGCAGGAACTTCACCACCACATCGTCCCTGTCCTTTTGGCTGGCCTGATCCATGCCCGGGGCATAATTCAACGCGTAATACAACACCGCCGGAATGATCCCCGCCGCACCGTTCGTCGGGGCCGTGACCACCCGCCCGCCCGTGGCGTTCTCCTCATTGACCGCCAACGCGATCAGGTTCACCCACTCCTGCCAATACTTCGGATCGTTGCGGTCCTTGTCTTCCTTCAACAACCGCTCCAGCCAGTCAGGAGCACGACGGCGGACCCTCAACCCCCCGGGCAACACACCCTCACGCTTCAACGACGTCTCAACACACGCCTCCATCACATGCCAGATATGAAGCAAACCCTCCCGGATCTCCTCCTCACTCCGGGACGCGCGTTCGTTGATGAACATGATGTCGCTGATCCCCAGGCCCTTGGACGAGCAGCGGCCCATCAACTCAGCAGCCGTCCGGAACGGGAGCGGCAACTCCGCCTTCGTCTCCTCCAACTCGGCCCGGGCCGCGTCCTCCTCACCCTCGCGGACAATGAACCCGCCCCCGACCGAGAAAAACGTCGCCTCCCGCAGGATGTTGCCCCCGGCATCAGCCACGGCGAACTTCATCCCATTCGTATGCCGCGGCAACACCGTCAACGGATGCAGGATCATGTCCTCCACGGCATATGGCAACTGAACCCCGGCACCCGCTTCACCGGCTCCCGCCAGATTCAGCACACCCGTCTCAGCGATCGACGCGAGCCGCTCCTCCACCTCATCGGGCAGGATCAGCTCGGGGTGATATCCCTCCAAGCCCAGCAGCGTGGCCGTCATGGTCCCGTGCCCCCTGCCGGTCGCAGCCAAGGAGCCATACAAATCAACCCGCAAAGAGGCCACCTGGTCCAGCAGGCCGGACTCACGCAGCTCACCGGCAAACACCGCGGCAGCCCGCATCGGCCCCACAGTATGGGAACTCGACGGGCCAATACCCACAGTGAACAAATCGAAAACACCAACAGCCATGGTCGGGATTCCTTAATACAGTTTGAAACGGTCCGCCAGATGGTCCTGGCGGATGGTCTCCCCCGCTCGTGGCGGAAGCGACCGAACAACGACGCCGGGCGGCCCCTTTTGGCGGCAACCCGGCGTCGCGAATTATTTAGTTCCTACAATCCCACGCTACGCCACAGTGGGCGCTGTGTGGGCCCATGGGGTCGACGCCCTCCGCGGGCTCCAGCGGCCATTTCGGGGCTCCGCTGCCAAACATGCCGTGCGCACGGCATCTCCGGCAGCGTACCCCCGAAACGGGCAAGGCAACCCCTCACCGCCCGCCCAGAAACCGGCCCCTTTGGAACCGGCATCCGGCAGCGGCCGTCCAAGGGAGCATCCCAACCCCTCACCGCCCGCCCAGAAACCGGCCCCATGGGACCGGCGTCCGGCAGCGGCCGTCCAAGGGAGCATCGCGTCCGCACGAAACGGCACCTGACCGCTGGCCCCTTTGGAACCGGCGTCCGGCAGCGGCCGTCTAAGGGAGCTTCGCGTCCGCCCAGCGGGCGCCTGAGCGACCGAGGCCGCAAAGGATGGCGGCCCCAACGGGCCCACCCGACCAAGGACGCGTGGGTCAGAGCAGTTAGGACAGATCTCCGCCATTCTTGGAGGCGTACTCCTCGGCCGAGAGCAGCGGGCCCTCGGACTCAGCGGCGACCTTGAACAACCAACCAGCACCATAGGGGTCGTTGTTGATCAGGGCGGGATCGCCCACGACGGCGTCGTTGATCTCGGTGACCTCACCAGTGACCGGCGAGTACAGGTCCGAAACGCTCTTTGTGGACTCAACCTCGCCACAGGTCTCGCCAGCAGTCACGGCGGAGCCAACCTCGGGCAGGTCAACGTACACGATGTCACCCAGCGCGTCGGTGGCAACCTCGGAAATCCCGACGGATACCAGGTTCCCCTCCCCGCGGGAAACCCACTCGTGCTCGTCGGAGTACTGAAGTTCGGGCGCTACTTTGGGCATTCTGTTTTCCTATTCTTTGGTTGGCAAAATCTTTGTACTGCGTGTGCGGCAGTCTTGGCGTCGTTGGGGGCGTGGAACCGGGTTCCTCCGCGGGCTCGGTCGCGAGGACGCCCGCTGGGCGGACGTGCCGCTCCCTTGGACGCCCGCTCCCGGAACCCGCTCCCCCCGCCGTCGGCCCGCCTTCCCTGGCGAGAACCCATAACATATTTGGATCCGAACCATAGCGCGGAGCCAGCCTTGCGGCGTGCCGCCAAGTCGAACGGAGCCAAGTCCTGCGGGCAAGGTGACCAACCGGATCACCTTCGGCAGGTTGCCACTCCCCCAGCATTCAGCGGTTCGAGGGGCGCCAGAGTGGCCGCGCGTCCTGGTGATGTGCGCAGCCCCTTCGGGTCCGGTGACCGGCAGCATGCGTCTAAGAGAGCATCGCGTCCGCTCAGCGGGCGCCCATGCGACCGAGCATGCAGAGGTCGCCGGCCCCGACGGGCCAAAAGGCGACCCGTCGGGACAACCCCCGCTTACTTCTGGCGCTTGTAGAACGGCAATGCGACAACTTCGAACGGCTCGCTCTTGCCCCGCAGGTCAATGTCCAACGCAGTTCCGATTTCGGCGTGTTCGACGTCGACGTAGGCCAACGCTACCGGGTAGCCAAGCGTCGGGCTGGGCTGGCCGGAGGTGACTTCGCCTACCACTGCGCCGTCTTTGAGGACCGGGTAGTGGCCGCGACCAGCACGGCGGCCCAGGCCCTTGAGGCCCACGAGCTTACGGCCACTGGTGGAGCCGGCGCCGGCTGCTTTGAGGGCAGCGAGTGCGTCCTTGCCGACGAAGTCGCCTTCCTTGGAAAGTGCGACGACGGGACCGAGCCCTGCGGCGAACGGGTTGCCTTCGCGGGACAGTTCGTTGCCGTAGAGCGGCATGCCGGCTTCCAAGCGCAGGGAGTCGCGGGAAGCCAGGCCTGCGGGGACGAGCTCGCCTTCTTCAGCGGCGTCGGCGATGGCCTGCCACAAGGCAGCAGCGGAGTCGTTGGACACAAAGATCTCGAAGCCGTCTTCACCGGTGTAGCCGGTGCGGGCGAGCAGCAGGTCCTGAGTGCCGCCGTCGAACGTGAACGGCACCTCAACAGCGGCGTAGTACTTCAGTTCGGTGACCAGGGCGTGCTGCTCTGCGGGCACAAGGCGCAGGAGAATTGCTTCCGCGCGCGGACCCTGGACGGCGATGAGCGACGTCTCGGAAGAGGCGTCCTCCACAACCACGTCAAAACCAGCCGCGCGCTCCAGCAGTGCCGCCGCCACAACCGCAGCGTTGCCCGCGTTGGGGACCACCAGGAACTTGTCCTGGCCTTCTTCGGGAGAGGGGCGACGGTAGGTGATGAGGTCGTCGATGATGCCGCCGTCTTCCTGGCAGATCAGCGAGTACTTGGCTTTGCCTTCGGCCATGGCGGAAATCTTGCCTACCAGCGCATAGTCCAGGAACTTTGCAGCGTCAGGTCCGGTGACCCAGACTTCGCCCATGTGCGAGAGGTCGAACAAGCCAGCGGACTTGCGGACTGCGTGGTGCTCGGCCAACTCGGACGAATACTTAAGGGGCATCTGCCAGCCACCGAAGTCGGTGAAGGACGCGCCCAGTTTCTTGTGCTCTTCGTAGAGAGCGGTGTAGTTCTCGTTCATTTGCAGGGCGTCCTTTAGTTTTCGAAGTCTTCGATCGGCGGGCAAGAGCAGACCAGGTTGCGGTCTCCTGCTGCGCCGTCGATGCGGCCAACGGGCGGGAAGTACTTGTCCTGCTTGAGGTGGTGGACGGGGAACGCGGCCTGCTCACGCGGGTATGCGCGGTCCCAGTCAGAACTTACGACGGCGGCAGCCGTGTGGGGTGCCTTGCGCAGCGGGGAGTTCTCAACAGTGAAATCGCCTGTGGCAACCTGCTCGATTTCGGCACGGATGGTGATCATGGCTTCGATGAAGCGGTCGATCTCCACGAGGTCCTCGGACTCTGTGGGCTCCACCATGAGGGTTCCGGCGACAGGGAACGCGAGGGTGGGAGCGTGGAAGCCGAAGTCGATCAGGCGCTTCGCAACGTCCTCAGCTGTAACGCCTGTGCGGGCAGTCAGTTCACGGAGGTCCAGGATGCATTCGTGGGCGACGAGTCCGCCTTCCCCGGTGTAGAGCACGGGGAAGTGCTCGTTGAGGCGGGAAGCGATGTAGTTCGCCGCCAGCAGCGCGGACTTGGTGGCTTCCGTGAGCCCCTGGCCGCCCATGAGCTTCACGTAAGCCCAGGAAATTGGGAGCACACCGGCCGAACCGAAACGGGAGGCCGAGATCGGGACGTCGTTGCCTTCGGTCCAGGAAGCAGCGTCACCGGGCATGAAAGGTGCCAGGTGGGCCTTGGCCGCAACCGGGCCAACACCCGGTCCGCCACCGCCGTGCGGGATGCAGAACGTCTTGTGCAGGTTCAGGTGCGAGACGTCGCCGCCGAATTTGCCCGGCTGCGCGAGTCCAACGAGGGCGTTGAGGTTTGCCCCGTCAATGTAGACCTGTCCGCCGGCTTCGTGGATGGCGTCGCAGACTTCCCGGACGTCGGCGTCGTATACACCGTGCGTGGACGGGTAGGTGATCATGATGGCCGAGAGAGCGTCCCGGTTGGCTTCGATCTTGGCCTTGAGGTCAACGTGATCGATGGTGCCGTCAGGAGCGGTGGCCACGACAACAACCTTCATGCCGGCGAGCACTGCGGAAGCAGCGTTGGTGCCGTGCGCAGATGCAGGGATCAGGCAGACGTTTCGCTGCTCGTCGCCACGGGACAGGTGGTAACCACGGATCGCGAGCAGGCCGGCGAGCTCACCCTGCGAACCGGCGTTGGGCTGGATGGAGACCTGATCGTAGCCGGTGATCTCAGTTAGCTGGGACTCAAGATCGGTGATCAGCTCGCGCCAGCCCTCTGTCTGGGAATCCGGAGCGAACGGGTGGATCGAGGCGAACTCCGGCCACGAAATGGCTTCCATCTCGGCGGTTGCGTTGAGCTTCATGGTGCAGGAACCCAACGGAATCATGGTGCGATCCAGTGCAAGGTCACGGTCCGAGAGCTTGCGGATGTAGCGCAGGAGCTGGGTTTCGGAGCGGTGCGTGTTGAATACGGGGTGCTGCATGAAGTCGCTTGAGCGCTCCACGGAAGATTCCAGCGCGAAATCTTCTGCTGATTCGAGCACCGAAGCGCCGAAGACCGCCGCGACGTCGGCGACAACCGCCGTCGTTGTGGTCTCATCAACAGAGATGCCCACCAGATCAACGTCAATGCCGCGCAGGTTGATGCCCTTGGCCTCGGCGGCGGCCACAATCTCAGCCGCTTTGCCGGGGATGCGGACTGTGATGGTGTCAAAGAAGGAAGTGTGAAGGACCTCGACGCCGGCAGCCTTCAGCGACGCTGCAAGGGTGCGGGCGTGACCGTGGGCGGTTTCGGCGATTGCCTTCAGGCCTTCCGGGCCGTGGTAGACGGCGTACATGGACGCGACGATGGCCAGCAACGCCTGCGCGGTACAAATGTTGGACGTGGCCTTCTCGCGGCGGATGTGCTGCTCGCGGGTCTGCAGCGCCAAGCGGTAGGCGGGGACACCGGCGTCGTCCTTGGAAACGCCCACCAGACGGCCGGGCATGGAACGCTCGAGACCCTTCTGGACGGCCATGTACGCGGCGTGCGGGCCGCCGAAGAACAGCGGAACGCCGAGGCGCTGGGCGGAACCGACGGCGATGTCCGCACCTTGCTCGCCCGGAGGGGTGATGAGCGTCAGGGAGAGCAAGTCTGCTGCGACCGTGACCAGTGCACCGCGTTCCTTGGCCTCAGCGATGACGGCGGAGTGATCAAACACGCGGCCCGAAACGCCGGGCTGCTGCAGGACGACGCCGTTGATGACGCCCTCCGGGAGACCGAGCGAAAGGTCAGCAACCTCAACCTCGAAGCCGAGGGCCTCAGCGCGGCCCTTGACGATGGCAATGGTCTGAGGAAGGCAGTCGGCGTCGAGGACGGTCTTCCCATCATGGGCTGCCTTGTTTTTGTTGGCACGGCGCATCATGAGCACGGCCTCTGCCACGGCGGTTGCTTCGTCCAGCAGGGAGGCGTTGGCGATCGGCAGGCCCACGAGGTCCTGGACCATCGTCTGGAAGTTCAGCAGGGCTTCGAGGCGGCCCTGCGAGATTTCCGGCTGGTACGGCGTGTATGCCGTGTACCAGGCCGGGGATTCGAGGATGTTCCTGCGGATAACCGGCGGCGTGACGGTGTCGTAGTAGCCCTGGCCGATCATCTGGACGGCAGTTTTGTTCTTGGACGCAAGCTTGCGCAGCTCAGCCAGCACCTCGACTTCGCTGAGCGCGTTTTCAAGGGTGAGGGCAACGTCCTGGCGGATGTCGTTGGGGACGGCCGTATCAACCAGCGAATCAACGGTGTCGTAGCCGACCGTCTTGAGCATGGTTTCAATGTCGGCCTGGCGGCGGGCGCCAATATGCCGATCGACGAAGGTGGTGGAGGCTGAACTAACCGTCACGAAGGAACTCCATTACTTGGGCGGCGTTTGGGTACGCCACAGTGGCTGGGTTCCTCCCCACTCTGTATTGGACCTGAGAGTTTCCGCGTGTTGCTTGCACAACGATCGCTTGCACCGTCGGTGAGCACAGCATTTCGTCCGCGCCAAAGGACGCGGCAAAAGGCCTGCTACTTTCCAGAGTTGCCTCGCCGCGGCGGTGCGTGGGCCTGAGAGATTCCTGGGGAGGGTTTGCTCCTACGGCGCCCGCATCACTTGCTTGCAGGACTCTCCCGCCGCAGATCAAAGGCATATTCAATTGTTTGCGTGCCCCAGTAAAGGCGCACCACAAGGCTCAATTGTCCTACGTCGCGGGCGTCGCCGCAAATGGATGACCCGCTACTTGCGGAGCCGGTCCAGGACGCCCAGCAGGATCTCGACGTCGGCCTCCCGCCCGGCCTTGCCGCCTTCCCGGCCACCCTCGAACATGGCGTTGAAATACAGGCCGTCGCCCATGTAACTGACGGCCTTGGCAACCTCCGGACCAACATCCTCGGCCAGGACGTCCAACCACTGCTGCTGGATTCCGGCAAACCTGTGGCGGGTCTCCTCATGGGCAACTTCGGCCAGTCTCGTGGCAGCAACGAATGCCCGATCCATGGGAGTTCCGGCCCACAGTGAGGTCCGAATGAAGTAAGCAGCGCTGCCATCTGGTGCCGTCTTCATTTTTTCGATGTCTGCCTGGGCCAACTCATCCAAGCGCTCCAACAGAGCGCTGATCAGCGATTCCTTGTTGGGGAAGTGGTAAAGCAGTCCGCCCTTGGAGACCCCTGCCCGCTTGGCGACTGCGTCAAGCGTGGCAGCCCGCTCCCCCACTTCGATAAGGAGGGCTTCGTAGGCATCAAGGACTGCATCCCTGGCAACTGGCTTTCGTGGCATGACTACATCATTCCCTACGGGGTTGGCGGTGCTGAATTTGAAACTGTACCGTCTAGACGGTACAGTAAACTTTATGTTCACGCCGTCCTCAACCCAAGCGCCCCGCTCCACTCGTACCTTGACTGGTCAGGCAGCACCGTGGCGCGATTGGACGGCCCTGGCACTCCTGATGTTCCCGGTGCTGCTGGTGGCCGTCGATAACACCGCGCTCACGTTCGCCCTGCCGGCAATTGCCCGCTCCTTGGATGTGGGTGGCGTGCAGCTCCTATGGGTCATTGACGCCTACCCGCTCGTGTTGGCGGCGCTGCTGGTTTCCATGGGCAACCTCGGCGACAGGATCGGACGACGGCGGCTGCTGCTGATCGGCAGCACGGGCTTCGCCGCGGTTTCGGCTGCTACAGCATTCGCGCCTTCCGCGGAATGGCTGATTGCGGGCCGCGCCGCACTGGGCGTATTCGGCGCCATGTTGATGCCTTCAACGCTGTCCTTGATCCGGAACATCTTTGCTGATCCGAACCGTCGGCGGCTCGCAATTGCCGTCTGGGCTGCCGGATTCTCGGGTGGCGCAGCCCTTGGCCCGATCTTTGGCGGCTGGCTGGTGGAACACTTCTGGTGGGGTGCCGTCTTCCTCGTGGCGGCCTTCCTCCTCCTGCCCCTCCTCGCCTTCGGCAGGGTCCTCATTCCCGAATCCAAGGACGCCAACCCTGGCCGTGTGGACGTGCCCAGCATCGCGCTGTCCGTGATCACCATGGCTCCGTTCGTGTACGGCATCAAGGAATTCGCTGTTCACGGATTCGGGGCGTCGGCAGCGGCCTTCATGGTCTTCGGCCTGGTGATGGGAATTCTGTTTGTCCGTCGCCAGCGGCGGATCCAGAGCCCCATGCTGGACGTCTCTTTGTTCAAGAACAAGGTGTTCAGCACAGCGATAGTGGCCAACGTCCTGTCCTTGTTTTCCATGACGGGCTTCATCTACTTCTTCGCCCAGCACCTGCAACTTGTTGAGGGCCAGTCCCCCATGGAAGCAGGCATCGCAATGATTCCGGCGCTCCTGGCAACGGTCATCGCCGGCCTGGTAGTGGTCCCGCTGGTAAAGCGCGTCCGGCCAGGATTCGTGGTCGCCGGCGGACTTACCCTCAGCGCGGCGGGCTATTTGGTGGTCGCTGTAGGTGACCACGGCAGTGGACCTGTGTTCCTGTTGTCAGCTTTGACTGTCCTCGCCGTTGGCGTAGGCGCAGCGGAAACCATTTCCAACGACCTCATCCTCGGCTCGATGCCGGCCGACAAATCCGGAGCGGCGTCCGCGATCTCCGAAACCGGCTACGAGCTGGGTTCGCTCCTGGGAACGGCCGTGCTGGGCTCTATCCTCACTGCGTCCTACCAGCACAACCTCGTCATCCCGGAGGGGTTGTCCACGCAGGCAGCCGGTAAATCGGGAGAAACCCTGGCGGGCGCAGTGGATGCTGCTGCGGCGCTACCCGCTCCGCTATCGGATGCCCTGACAGCCGCCGCCCGGGTAGCGTTCGAATCCGGCGTCCACATCACTGCGGCGATTGGGCTGGTATTGATGGCTGGCGCGGCAGTGCTTGCCGCCGTCGTGCTCCGCCGGGTTCCCAAGGCGCAGTAAGCACCGCGGGAATCAGTGGCCGTCCGTAGGTGCAGCCTTGGCATCTACGTCCGCCACCAGCTGGTCGATCCGGTCCAGGGCATCGCTGAGCCGCCCTACCGTTGCCCACAATTCAGGATGCTGTTCCTTGATCTCGTCCAGTGATGCGCCTGCGGATCTGAGCGATCCGAGATCAAAGCTCACGTTGGTGCGGGCTCCTGCGATGGCCGCCCTGAGGGCTCCGAAGCCAACCACCACGTCAGCAATGAGCGCCGGATTCCCGTTGGCAGCCAGCCATCCCAGGTCCTCAATCGCGTCGATGGCATGGTCTCCAAGGACCGCGGACGCCTTGGCTGCATCGACGGATGCACGGTGGATTGCATCCTCGCGCTCCGCGCCCGGATCAAGCCGGAAGGCCGCGCCGAAAGCCTTCGACGCCGCCGCATCGTCGTCGGCCAACTTAAGGGCGGTCTCGCGGAGGGATCGGGCACGGGCGTGCAGCTCGGCCAGCCGATCATCGGGGGCCTCCGTATAGCCGGCAACCATTGACGTCAGGGATGCTGCAATAGCGAGCATCACGCCGGTCCCTGCGCCTCCACCAGGTGATCCAGTGGACTCCGCCAGAGCCTTGGTCCAATCCTCGACCGTCGAGCGTTGGGTTGTGAACTCTTGTGAAGATTCCATGCATCAAGTTTGCCCTCTGGTGACCTCGGTACACTGGCCAGACCCTGCGGCGTCTACCTGTTAAGGAAAATTCCCATGAGCATGGACCTTGAAGCCCTCTACCGTGACCTCCACGCCAACCCGGAGCTTTCCTTCCAAGAGGTCAGAACCGCCGGGATCATCAGCGGACACCTTGAGGACTTGGGATTGTTGGTTCACCGAAGCGTGGGGAAAACCGGGGTTGCAGGAGTCCTGGACAATGGCCCCGGACCTGTGGTCATGCTTCGTGCCGATATGGACGCGTTGCCCGTCAAAGAAGCCACCGGATTGGACTACGCAAGTACGGCAGTCGGCGTCGATCATGAAGGCCGTGAGGTGCCGGTCATGCATGCGTGCGGGCACGACGTACATGTCACCTGCCTGCTCGGAGCAGTGGAAGAGTTGGCCGCAAAGCGGCAGGAGTGGCAGGGCACCCTGATCGCCGTCTTCCAGCCAGCCGAAGAATGGGGTGGCGGTGCCCAGGCAATGGTCGCGGATGGGCTCTTTGACCTGGTCCCCAAGCCGGACGTGGTCCTCGGCCAGCACGTGGCGCCCTTTCCTGCCGGATGGTTCGGCATCCGTCCCGGTGTGGCCATGGCGTCAGCGGATTCCCTCAACGTGACTTTGCATGGGCGCGGCGGCCACGGCTCCCGGCCCGAAACCACCATTGATCCAGTGCTCATGGCCGCGGCAACCATCATGCGCCTGCAGGGAGTGGTGTCCCGCGAACTCGCCGCCAGCGATTCCGCAGTAGTTACGGTTGGGCAAATCCATTCGGGAACCAAGAACAACATCATTCCCGAGACCGCAACCCTTGGCCTCAGCATCCGATCCTTCAGCGAGCCCACCCGGGAGAAAGTCCTGAACTCGATCGAGCGCATCGTTCGAAGTGAGGCTGCCGCCTCAGGCTCCCTCAAGGAACCCGACTTCCACTATGAGGAGCGCTTCCCGTTAACCGTCAATGATGAATCGGCCGCGGGAAGGGTGTCTTCAGCATTCTCCGATAGGTTTGGGGCGGCAAGGATCATAGACCCGGGCCCCGTCTCAGGCAGTGAAGACGTAGGGCAACTCGCGACGGCGGCCGGCGCGCCCTTGGTTTTTTGGTTCTTGGGCGGGATCGGGGCCACCCACTTTCAAGATTGGGCGACGACGGGTCGCCTGCCGGAGGACGTTCCATCGAACCATTCGCCCTTCTTTGCCCCGATCATCCAGCCAACACTGACCCTTGGCACGGAAGCACTGGTTACCGCCGCCCTCGAATTCCTGGACGTCCCGAAGCAGGCAGCAGGAAACCCCGCTTAACGGACAATTCACCGCCGCGAGCGGTGGTGAATTGTCCGTTGTATGGGGTTCTTAGCCCAGACCGATGCCTAGACCTTTTCGCGGATGCGGTCGATCTTCGGTTCTGAAACCTCAAATTCCCTGCGACGACGGGCCAGGAAAGTCCACAACGTTCCTTCTGTCTGCGGGCTCTTCTCAGCAGGGGCCTCAGGTGCCTGATCCTTGCTCGTCTCAGGCTTGTGCATCTCGGGCGTGCGCACGGAGTCCTTCTTCGAGCGCCTCTCATAGCCCTCATAGTACGAGTAGCACATACCCAACCTCCTTAGTGGCTGTTCTTTAATCGTCCTCGCACATGGACCGTAAGTCGACTGCTAATTATTGCAACTCACGGTGAAACAAGGCCTTCAGTGCGGGTGGCCGCCGTCGCTACCGCCAGCCGGGTTTCAGCCATCATGAGATCCGCGTTGATGACTGCACCGGACATGTTTCCTGCTGCCGCAGCAGCCACTACCTGCCCAGTGAGGTCCGTAACGTTGCCGGCGACCCAAACGCCCGGCACTGACGTGGCTCCTCCAGGCGCAGCCGCTTCAAAATGAAGTCCGACTCCCTGGGGGTGTTCCACCGGCTCAATGCCGAGTGATTCGAGCACCCTGGAACGCGCTTCCATCCGCGGACCAGCCACCACCGCCTCAACTGGTATCACCGAGCCGGATTCCAGGACGACGCCGCTCAGGGCATCGTCAGTGACGTCCAATGACTGAACCTTGCCTTCGACCACCCTGATGGATCGGGCCGCCAATTGTTCCCACTGCTCTTCAGTCGGTTCAACGATGTCGTTCAGGAACAGCGTGATATTGGGGCTCCACTGCCGGAACAACAGAGTCTGGTGCAGGGCCATCGGTGTGGAACCAAGGATGCCGATTGCTGTGTTCCGCACTTCCCAACCATGGCAGTACGGGCAGTGCAGGACGTCCCTGCCCCAGCGCTCCCGGAGGCCCTGCACGTCGGGAAGGATGTCGGTCAGGCCCGTGGCCACCAGTATCCGACGCGCCCCGACAGTCCGACCATCAGCCAGGTCCACCTCAAAGGCGGGCTCGGAAACGTTGGCGGGATCCGGCGTCGAACGCGCCGCCACAGCCACGCCCGAAACGATGTGGCCGCCGTAGTGCAAAACTTGAGCCCGACCGAGTGCCAGGAGTTCCTTGGGGCTGAGCCCGTCCCGGGAAAGGAAGCCGTGCACGCCAGCGGCAGGGGCGTTCCGTGGCTCCCCTGCGTCGATGACCAGCACGGACCGCAACGCCCTACCCAGCGTGACGGCGGCACTTAACCCAGCTGCGCCACCTCCCACAATGACGACGTCGTACTGTTGTTCCATTTTTGCCTCCTGTTCGCTGTGTTGCGAGCCCTGCTCTGCGTGTTATTCCCGGGTTTTCGGGCGCAAAGCGGGCCTCACAATGGCCTGATTCAATGCTCAACCGGAGACACCGAAAGCAGCAACAAATTTTGCCACTATGGCAAACTGGAGCCATGACGCCGGATTTCAGCAAAATGCTCGACGCCGTCGGCCCTCGCCTGCGAGCGCTACGGACCCAACGCAATGTGACCCTGGCGGAGGCCTCGGCAGCCACGGGCATTTCAGTCAGCACGCTCTCCAGGTTGGAGTCGGGGCAACGGAAGCCCACGCTCGAACTACTCCTGCCCATTGCACGGCTTCACCAAATCCCCCTCGAAGAACTCATCGACGCCCCGGAAACCGGTGATCCGCGGATTCACCTCAAGCCGCACGTGCACGAGTGGGGCACAGCCGTGCCGCTGACGCGACGGGCCGGGGGCATTCAGGCGTTCAAGATGGTCCTGCCGGGCGGCACTGCGAAGGAAGTTCCCGATCCTCAATCGCATGAGGGCTACGACTGGATGTACATCCTCAACGGCAAACTTCGGCTTGTCCTGGGTGAGAACGACTTCATTCTCAAAGCAGGTGAGGCGGCGGAGTTTGATACGCGGACGCCGCACTGGTTCGCCAGTGCCACTAAGGAACCCGTGGAGCTCCTTACCCTTTTTGGGCAGCAGGGCGAGCGCATGCATGTCAGGGCGCGGCCGAAGCGATAGGTGCCTCCTAAGGGCAGGAAATGAAGGGAATTCATTTTTCCCCTTGCATCCAGCCGTGACTACCGCCATACTAAATGAACGCTATTCATTTAGTGACTGTCGTCTCACCGGAGTACATGCCCCCATGATTGAAATTACCCGCCTCGAAGCCCCGACTTCCTTGGCCCGCACCGAGCCGTCCACCCGCACCCCGCTGCGGGTCGGCGTCGTTCAGCACCGCTGGCACGCTGATGAAGCAGTCCTGCATGCCGAACTGAACGAGGGAATCGAACGCGCAGCCAAGCTGGGAGCCAGTGTTGTTTTCCTGCCTGAACTGACGCTCTCCCGCTACCCCGCAGATACCCGGCCGGAGAACAACCCGGCCGCAGGTATCCGCCCTTCAGACATCACCGAAGACCTGCTGACGGGCCCCACTTTCACGTTCGCCGCAGCGGCTGCCAGGACGTACGGCGTCTCGGTGCACGCATCGCTCTACCAGCGTGCTGAAAACCCAGACGGCTCGGATGACGGCTTGGGACTGAACACCGCGATCCTCGTCTCCCCCGCTGGCGAGCTCGTGGCCCGTACCCACAAGCTGCACATCCCCGTCACAGCCGGCTACTACGAGGACAAGTTCTTCCGTAAGGGCCCGCCCGCCGAAGATGCGTACGCCGTCCACGCTCCTGCCGAACTCGGCGGCGCACGCCTGGGCATGCCCACCTGCTGGGATGAATGGTTCCCGGAGCTGGCCCGTATGTACTCCCTGGGTGGGGCCGAAATCCTGGTCTACCCCACTGCCATTGGTTCCGAACCGGACCACCCCGACTTCGACACCCAACCGCTCTGGCAGCAGGTCATCGTGGGCAACGCCATCGCCAACGGCCTCTTCATGATTGCCCCCAACCGCTACGGCAGTGAGGGCACCCTGAACTTCTATGGTTCATCCTTCATCTCCGATCCCTACGGCCGCATCCTGGTCCAGGCACCCCGCGACGAATCCGCCGTCCTTGTGGCCGACCTCGACCTGGACCAGCGCAAGGACTGGCTCACTCTCTTCCCATTCCTGGCCACCCGCCGCCCGGACACGTACGGCCGCCTCACGGAACCCGTGAACCCCAACGCCCCGCTCGGCTCCACGGCCGAAGCCACGCCGTACCAGGCTGTATCCGCATGAGCGCCTGGCGGATGCCGTCCGAGACCGCACCCCAGGATCGTGTCTGGATGGCCTTCCCCACTGGTGGCTACACCTTGGGCGACACGGAGGAAGAGGCCCACGCTGCGCGGTCCACGTGGGCTGCCGTTGCCAACGCCATCCTTGAGTTCGAGCCGGTCACCATGGTGGTACACCCCGACGACGTCGACACCGCCGCGCGTTACCTGGACCCTCGCGTCGAGGTACTAACCGCTGAACTCAACGATGCCTGGATGCGGGACATCGGGCCGTCCTTCGTGCTTGATGCCAACAAGCAGCTGGGTGCCGTGGACTGGATCTTCAACGGATGGGGCGGCCAGGATTGGGCTGCATGGGACAAGGATTCCCTCATCGCAGCGGAGATCAGCGCTCGCGCCGATGCCCACCACATCCCCTCAGGCATCGTCAACGAGGGTGGCGGCATCCAGGTTGACGGCGAAGGCACCGTCCTGGTCACGGAGACCGTCCAGCTTGACCAAGGCCGCAACCCGGGCCTGACCAAGGCGGACATCGAAGGGGAACTGGCCCGCACCATCGGCGCTACCCATGTGATCTGGCTGCCCCGAGGCCTCACCCGCGACTCCGAGAAATTCGGCACCCGCGGCCACGTGGACATCGTGGCAGCGATCCCGAGCCCCGGAACCCTGCTGGTCCACTCCCAGCAGAACCCCGAACACCCGGACTACAACGTCTCCCGGGAAATCATCGACTTCCTGCGCACCACCCATGACGCAGCAGGCCGGGACTGGAACATCATCGAAGTTCCCGCCCCGGAAACCCTTACCGACGACGAAGGATATGTGGACTACAGCTACATCAACCACCTCGTGGTCAACGGAGGGGTTATCGCATGCAGTTTCAATGACCCCATGGACGAGAAAGCACTCCGCATCCTCGCCGACGCCTACCCCGGACGCCGCGTAGTCAGTGTTGACGCGCGGGAACTCTTTGCCCGGGGCGGCGGTATCCACTGCATTACGCAGCAGCAGCCTACGGCCATCTAGAAAGGGCCTTTCATGAGCCAGACAATCCGTAGCACGGCCTCAGGCAGCAGCCCGGCCGGCACGTCGCACGAGATCAGCGGCAAGGGACTGAAGACGGGGCAGTTGGGGCTCCTCGCCGTCGTCGTTCTTGGCATTTCAACCATCGCCCCGGCGTATACGCTTACCAGCGCGCTCGGTCCGACTGTCAACGAAGCAGGGCTGCAACTGCCCGTGATCTTCCTTATCGGGTTCATTCCGATGATCCTGGTGTCACTGGCATACCGGGAACTCAACGCAGATTCCCCGGACAGCGGCACCACCTTCACGTGGGTGACCAAAGCCTTCGGCCCCTGGGTGGGTTGGATGGGTGGCTGGGGCCTGCTTGCGGCGAACATCATCGTCCTGTCCAACCTGGCAGGCGTCGCAGTGGACTTCTTCTACCTCTTCCTGGCACAGGTTACGGGCTCCCCCGAACTCGCGGACCTTGCCTCGAACAAGGTGCTGAACGTTGCCACCTGCTTCGTCTTCGTTGCGTTGGCCGTGTGGGTGAGCTACCGCGGCCTGCACACCACCAAGATCGTCCAGTACGGGCTGGTGGGCTTCCAGTTGCTGGTCCTGGGCCTCTTCGTGGCCATGGCGTTCGCCAACTGGTCCACCTCCGAGACTGCCGTTCCCTTCAGCTGGGACTGGTTCGACGTCACCAAGATCGAGACCTTCGGCCAGATCGCGGCCGGCATCTCCCTGTCGATCTTCGTTTACTGGGGCTGGGATGTCTGCCTCACAGTGAACGAGGAAACCGCCAACGGGAAGAAGACCGCCGGCCTCGCAGGCACGCTGACCGCCGTCATCGTGCTGGGCATCTACCTCCTTGTCACCATCGCCACCATGATGTTCGCAGGCGTTGGGGACACGGGAGTCGGCCTGAACAACGAGGAAAACAGCGCCAACGTGTTCACAGCCCTCGCTTCACCGGTTATGGGTCCGTTCGCGATCCTCATGTCCCTCGCAGTCCTCTCGAGCTCGGCCGCATCACTTCAGTCCACGTTCACTTCACCATCGCGCAGCCTGCTGGCCATGGCACACTATGGCGCCCTGCCCGAGCGCTTCGCCCACATGAGCAAGAAGTTCTCGACGCCGGGCTTCGCCACCGTCGCGGCCGGCGTCCTGTCCGCGGGCTTCTACGCCGTGATGCACGTGATCAGTGAAAACGTCCTGAACGACACCATCCTGGCACTGGGCTTGATGATCTGCTTCTACTACGGGCTCACGGCCATCGCGTGTGTCTGGTACTTCCGGAACAGCGTGTTCTCCAGTGCCCGCAACTTCTTCCTGCGTCTCCTCTGCCCGCTGCTGGGCGGCGTCGGCCTGTTCGTTGTCTTCCTGCAGACCGCGGTGGACAGCTGGGCCCCGGAGTTTGGAAGTGGCTCGGAGATCTTCGGAGTGGGACTCGTGTTCGTGCTCGGCATCGGAATCCTTGCCCTGGGTGCGGTGTTCATGCTGATCATGTCCCGCGTCCGTCCCGGCTTCTTCCGCGGAGAAACCATCCGTAAGGACACCCCTGCCTTGGTTGTGCCCGAGTAGCTCTTGCCGGGAAATCGCTGGAAAGCTGCCAGTTCGCCGGAATGATCCGGGCGAACTGGCAGCTTTCGTAGGTTTTGGCGGATTTCCTACCAACGATGGGCGACGTCCACCACAAGGCGCGAACCGCCGTCGGGCCCGTCCAAAGTGAAAACGCGGAACGGAAGCCGGGCACGGACACCCAAACCGATGCTCGTGTAGCCTTCGAAGCTGCCCGCGTAAACCACCTGGCGGAACGTCTCATACCCGGAAACGTTGGACAACTCAGCCTTGGCAGCTGGATCGTACGTCAGTTGGCCGTTCTGGTTGTATGAAGGCGCTGTCACAACAACCTGCAGGTCAGCATCACCGAGCACGGGGATTGGATAGCCCGTGGCATCCTGAACCACAACCGGGACATACTGCACTGAATAGCCGGCCACCTTGCCGGTCATGTCAATCACCAAGCGGTCGTAGCAGGGCTGCTGGCCCGTGCGGACGTTGGTGACGTTGGCGGCGCTCATATCGGGGTCGGCCTTGGCCAGCGACCCCCACATGATCCCGCAATATGGTGATGCCGAGGCTGGCCCCGGTGCCACCAGACCGAGTCCGGCAGCCGCAAGGACTGCTGCCAAACCCGCTCCAAATTTCCTCATTTTTTGTGCCCCCTTCAGGCGAAGTTGATACTTCAACAGTAGGAGCGCCTTGGATGGTTTGGATGGGTTGTGGCCGCTTCGGCGCACAACCGTTAAAACGACTCAGGGGTGGTCACAGGAGAGTCATGGAAGGGGACAATTAGGCCGATTCAGGGACCCCATTGAGGGTCTTCATGCCTAGGTTCGTAACCGAAGATAACGATACCCGGGCGTTACAAAGAGTCGCGGACACGCAAAAGCCCCATCCGACCATTCATTGGCCTGACGGGGCTTGAACGTTTTGCGATGCCTGGGGGTTAGCCTTCGCAGTCCTTGCAGTACTTAAGGCCGTTCTTTTCCAAGGCAACCTGGGACCTGTGGCGGACCAGGAAGCAGGAAGAACACGTGAATTCGTCAGACTGTTCTGGTACCACCACAACGGTCAGTTCTTCACCGGAAAGATCGGCGCCCGGGAGGTCGATGCCTTCCGCGGTGTCGTTTTCGTCGATGTCGATGACTGCAGTCTGGGCACCGGTGCCGCGGGACGCCTGAAGAGCCTCAAGCGAGTCCGCGGGAGTCTCTTCTTCTGTCTTGCGGGGCGCGTCGTAATCAGTAGCCATTGGGTTCGCTTTCGTTGCTGCATAGTGCCATTTCAGGCACCTCAGTGAAGCAGTTTAGGGCATAGCATCCGCGTTAGACGAAAAGTGTGCCCAAAACAACATTCAGCAGCTTTCAAGCCAACCTTTAGGGGTTACGGCGGCTCATTCCCGAATGGGATTGAATTGCCTGCGCACTGGCGACCGTAACCCCGCTAAGCGCCGGAAGCCACGTCCAATCGGCGGGCCGCCCGTGACCCCCTTGGCCACCGTGATCGTTTGCCGGTTCCACACAATCCAGGACGTATGCGGCCCCAATCCATTGGCCGATCTTGGAGCCGATCTTCGCGCTTTGTTGAACCAACCAGGATGCTTTCATGTGGCAAAGGTATCCAGCCGTCATGTGGGGCTGGTTTCTGCGGCGTCACGGGCTTGTTAACTTCCCCGTTGGGGCTTAGTCCTGCAAAGCCTGCTGCACGATGTACTCCGCAATCGCCATCGACGACGTAGCCCCCGGCGACGGTGCATTCCGCACCAAAACCGTGTCCCTGCGTCGTGAAATCACAAAATCATCCACCAGTGAACCGTCAGCGTTCATGGCTTGGGCACGGACACCGCGCGTCCCGGGAAAAATAGTGGCACCCTCCAATGAGGGAACAAAGCGTACGGCCTCCTTGATGAACTTCTTCTTACTGACGACGGTCTGGAATTCGCGGACCGCCGACGGTACATTCTGGCGGGCAAAATTCCAGAAGCCCGGAAACAGGGTGTAATTCAGGACGTCGCGCACATCGAAGTCCTTCCAGGAATAGGCCTCGCGTCCGAAGGAGATGAATGCGTTGGGGCCCAGCATCATTTCGCCGTCGATCCTTTTGGTCAGGTGCACGCCAAGGAAGGGATGCTTGGGGTCCGGCACAGGATAAATCAAGCCCCTCACTTGTGCGCGGGTTTCCTTCCCGAGGAGGAAGTATTGCCCAAAGAACGGAACGATTCGCGGCGTTGCGGACTCCCCGGTCGCTTTCGCCAACCGGTCCGATTGAAGCCCGGCGCAGGCCACCACGAGATCGTAGTGTTCGCCTCCAGCCTTCGTGTGGACCACGGCGCCGCTCCCCTGCTGTTCCAGCGAGGTGACTTCCTGCCCAAGCCGGATCTGCCCGCCTGCGTCACGAACGTCGTCGGCGAGCGCATTGGTGATGGCCCTGTAGTCCACGATCGCTGTTTCCGGCGAGTGCAAGGCAGAAAGCCCGACGGCGTTCGGCTCCACCTCCCGTATTTGATCACCGCGCAGCATGCGTGCGCCCGGCACTCCATTGGCCGTTGCCCGCGCGAAGATGTTCTCCAGTCGTTTCGATTCTTCGGCGGTCTGCGCGATCACCACCTTCCCGCAGGCCTCGTACGGCAGATCCTTGGCGGCGCAGAATTCCTGAAGCAGGGCAACTCCCCGGCGGCAGAGCGTTGCCTTCAGCCCGCCAGGCTCGTAGTACAGGCCCGCATGGACTACACCAGAGTTGTGGCCGGTCTGGTGCTTGCCGAGCTGGTCTTCCTTCTCGTAAACCGTGACCTGGACGCCGTCGAGTTTCTTGGCCAGTTCCCGGGCCACAGCCACGCCGATAATCCCGCCGCCTATGACGGCGCAACGTCTGATGTTTTTCGGAGTTGTGTTCGTGGACATGGGAACTCCTCGTTGGGGGCCTCTGCGTTGGGGAATGAAAAGGGGCGGCACTTGGCGTGCCGCCCCTTTTAGATGGTGCTTATGGGTGCATGAACTGCTAGAAACCGCTGGGCTGGTCGAAGCGCTGGCCGGCCGGGTTGGACGGGAGGAGCATCAGTACCAGCAGGCCCAGTCCACCCACGAAGGGAACCAGACCGATGAGGGCGAGCCAGCCGCTGAAGTTGCCATCGTGCAGGCGGCGGACGATCAGCGCAATGGACGGAATGATCGTTGCCAGGCCGAAAATGACGAGCAAAATTATGCCCACGACAAAGCCACCTCCAGGCACTAATGTTCCGTCAGCTGAAACGGTTGCGCCAGCAGTGCCCAGGCCAAGGAAAATGAACTCAAGCACGAGGCCGATGACACCCAAAGCGAGGGCCACCCACCAGTATTCGCTGCGGCTCGCGCGGCCAGTGAAGGCGGTGTACTTCTTGAAGAAACGCTTTACAGCGGCGCCAATGGGTGCGCCATAGTAGGGAGCCCACAGCGGCGGTTCGCCGGCCTGTGCGCCATACGGCTGGGTGTGCTGTGGCTGTTGCTGGTAACTCACGGTGTTCCCCCGGGGTTAGGTGTGAATGATGCAATGAGACCAAACTCAGTGATGAGTCGTTGCTCATCGTAGTGCTCTCCGCGGTATTTATGCAGGTCAACGGACAAAATTAACCGGGATTTAGTTCGGGGGCGGATTATGTCGCCCCAAGCCCTCTCTCACATACCAACCCTTTTAACCCAACGTTCTCTCACATAACTGCCGATTTTGAGGCATGCTCTCTCACATATCGGCCCTTTCCGGCCTATGTTCTCTCATGGAACTCCCATTGAGGTTCGACGGCGGCACTAGCCACGCGCCGTCGTCGTACGTCATCCGTCAGATTTCTTACGCTCCCGCCGTGCCAGATCAAACTTATTGGAGGCGCCGGTTTTCCGCAGGAGACTGGAAATGTGCGAACTCACCGTTTTCTCGCTGATAAACAACGATTCAGCAATCTCCCTGTAGGTTCTGCCTGCGACGACATAGTCGAGGATGGTTGCCTCCCGTGCCGTCAACCCATGGCGGTTGCTGACTTCAGGGTTGGGCCGTGTGATGGGCGTTAGCGAGATCTTGGCTTGGTCAGCGAGTTGCTCCAAAACTCTCTGCACGGGAACGGCTTGAAGATCGCGCGCCAGTTGAAGTCCCCTGCGGAGGATCTGCGAGGCTTGGGCCTTGGCGCTGTGGCCCTGCAGGAGGAGCGATTCGGCGGCGCGTTGGCATGCATAGGCATGTTCCCAAGCCAGGGAAGCGTCCCTGCAGGCATCTGCAGTGTGAATCCAAGCATCGGCATTGGCGTGATCTCCCCGTGCACGGCCAAGTTCCGCGGCATAGAGGCTTTCGAAGGCAAATACTTGGCGTTGATACAGCTCCGATTGTTCTCCCGATTCGTTGAAAACATGAGGAAACCGCTCCTCCAATTGGACCATTTCGGAAAGCAACCCAGCTGTTGGTTTTCCTTCGTCTTTTGCCTTTTGCATGAGATCGGCAAGTGCCCTGGCTGCCAGGGGCAGCAACCATTCGCACATGGTAGGCGGCGGCCCTGGGCGCAGGGCGCCAGTCATCGCGGCCTCAAGCGAAGCAGCCGGCTGGCCGTCAAGAGCATTGACCTCTGAACGGATTGCGGCGAAGTTGAGGTTGAGATAGGCCTCAGTGTTGCCATTCACTTCTTCAGCGCGGGCTAAATGGACAAAAGCATCCTGCGTCCGCCCTTGCAAGGCATCCAGCCGTGCCGCCGTCAATCGGGCGCTCACATCCCCCATAGGGCCAGGGTCCAGCCTGATGGCGATCCGCAAGGCTGCCTGGGCCTGGCGCCAAGAACCGATGCCGAGGAAGCTGGCCGCTTCGTCCGCTGCGATCTTGGAGATGTAGGAGTGGGGAGCCTCGTGCCTGGCCAATTCCTCCCGGGCAATGTGAAGAACGTCCGCGTACTCTTGGCTGATCCAGCTCTCCTGCGAGTTGGCAAGCCAAGCAACGGCATGGAGGTACCCCCAGTAATCCCTGGCCAGGAGCGCCTCGTCCGCTGCAGTTTTGGCCAGGTTGAAGGCCTCCTCCGGGTGCTTGGCGAAGAGCTCCACCATTGAGGCGGCTGTCAGCGCGTAGGACATGGCTATGGGGTTTTTCGTCAGGCGGGCAAGTGTAAGCGCCTGTGCCGCGCTTTCGGCTCCGCCAGCGCGATCAAGCCAGAGTGCGGCGTGCGTACGCTCTGCTAAAGCCAACGCATACTGCCAGCTTTGAGGATCAGCTGCCGAAAGCTGAACGGCCCGTTCCATCTCCGCCACGTCAAAGAAGGACCTTCCTGTTGACATGGACAGATGCATCCGCCTCACCAGCCAAGCAGCCGTTTCCAAGGGTTCGGCCGTGGGTTCGGTGAGCGAGATCAACGACTCCAAAGCCTCAAGTTCAGCTGTCTGGTCACCGGAACGGAATGCGGCGTTCCGCACCTGGCCCCAAAGTTCACGGAGAATCTCCGGCACCATGCCCGCTTTGTCCGTGAGCTCCACTGCCCTACGGAACATTCGCAGGGCATCACCCCAGTTTCCGAGGTGGACATGTTCCGTGGCTGCACGAAGAGTCCATTGATAGGCGGACGCCCATCGTTCAGCGTGGTAGTGGTGTTCGGCCAAGGAGGCGATCGTCCCGGAAGTACGCTGTAGTCCCAATGACAAGGAGTTCTCATAAGCATCGGCAAAAGCTGAATGCCAAGAGCGCCTCTCCTCGCCGTCCATGCCCTGCTCGAGCATCTCCGCGATGAGTGGATGGTGAAACCAGTAAGTGCCGTCTGGCAGCAGGTCCACGATCCCCGCGGTCGCAGCTGTCTGCAGCATAGGCAAAACTGTTTCCTGGGCGATAGTTCCCCTGGCAACCGTGCGTAGTTCAGCAGCGTCTACCGATCGTCCGGCAATAGCCAGAATCCGGGTCAGTTGTTGCGCAGCTTTAGGTAGGCCCTTCCAGGATCTGAGGACGGCACCCCTTAGATCCGGCGGAAAGCCGTCCTCGAACCGCCTGCCGTTGGCTCTCATGCCCTCGATCAGGAGGCGGGTGAAGTAAGGGTTTCCGGCGGAGTGTGCGTACACATCCGTAACCAGGGACTGGGGCGGAGGCACACCCAGCAGCCGGGAGATTTGGGTAGCAGTTGCCGGCCTGTCCAGAGGCCGAAGTGTCACGAGTTCCACGCTCGGCAGCCGGCGGATGTCCGTCATCCATCGCTCAAGAGGCTGGTTTTCCGTCGGGATGTCCGAACGGACAGTGGCCACAATGCCCAACGAACGGTCTGCGGGCCCCGCGATGAGGAACATCAGGATATCCAGTGTTTGTGGGTCGGACCACTGAAGATCATCGATCACCAGGAGCACGGGTCTGGAACTGCTGAGCGTGGTCAGCCACTCGTCAACGAAAAGCGGACTGTCCACCCGTGCTTCGACCATTGCGTTACTGCTGAAGGGCACTGGCGTCCCCAGCTGGGCAGCACCGTGGAAGGCCGAACGAAGGGCTTGAAATGGCACTTTAAGTGTCGTCAGCGGCAATGCTGCCCCACTGAGAACAAGTACATCCAGGGAAGCCGTGGCACAGATCTGTCCTACCAATGCTGTCTTACCTACACCCGCGTCGCCGGACACGATAAACGTCCTGGACGCTCCAGCGCGCACGGCGTCGACCATGCCCTCGAGTTCAGCCAGTTCATCCTCCCGGCCCACCAGAGCAGGTCCGTTGGATTTGGCCCTAGTAGCCACCGTTCAAGCTTCGCACCTTGCTGACCCATGGGGTAGATCCGAGGGTATTTGCGGTGAGTTTAAGGGTGAAGTCCGGATGCCCCGGTGTGAGGGCACGACGCAGAGTGGAGTTACCCACAAGCACCACTCAAAGGACTCTTGCCATGCGTGAACCTGCTAGCCCAGCCCGGCGTCTTTGCCTCGCCCTACTCTTTGTCCCGTTCGTTTTTCTGTCCCAAGGGCAGGCAACCGCGGACGTCCCCGAGGACAAAACCCCCACAATCTACGTCAACTGCCTCCTCGAACGGATCGGCACGCAACTTGTTCGCTGCGATAACCTCACCGGCGCCGGCGTAGACGCGCCGTATTGGATCCCGGAGCAAAAATAGTCCCATCCATGGATCAGCGGCGGGACGTGAGAGAACGTTCGGCAAAACACCGCGGGACGCGAGAGAACGTTCGGCAAAACACCGCAGGACGTGAGAGAAGAACCGCCAAAATACCGCGGGACGTGAGAGAAGAACCGGCAAAACACCGCAGGACGTGAGAGAAGAACCGGGGGTCAGGACGCGAACTGCTTCTTGAGCTCCACCTTGCGAATCTTCCCGCTGGCAGTCCGGGGCATTTCCTCAACGAAAACCACGGACTTGGGGATCTTGTAGCGGGCAAGCCGTCCTTCAAGATGCGAGCGCAGCTGCTCCTCGGTCAGGGAAGCACCTTCCAGCAGTGTCACGATGGCGCGGGGAACCTCGCCCCATTTGGGGTCGGCAACCCCAATGACCGCAACACTTCCCACCTCCGGGAGTTCCGCGATCACGGCTTCCACTTCGGCCGGATAGATGTTCTCGCCCCCGGAAATGATCATGTCCTTGATGCGGTCCGAGACGAACAAGAAGCCTTCGTCGTCCTTGAAGCCCATGTCCCCTGAACGGAACCACAGTGAATCAGAGTAACTATCAGCCGTGGCTTCAGGCCTGTTCCAATACTCTTTGATGACATTTGGCCCGGAAATCTGGATCTCCCCCACTGCACCGGGAAGAGCGAGCCCACCTATCGGGTCGGCAATCCGGACGTCGGTGAAGAAGTGCGGCAGGCCTGCGGAACCGGCTTTCTCCTTGGACCTCGAGGCTGGGAGCATCGTGGCGCCTGGGGCAGTCTCGGTCATGCCGTAGCAACTCGTGAAACCAATGCCCCGCTCCTCATACGCGTCCAACACGCGCTGTGGAACAGCAGACCCTCCACAGGTGAGCTTGTCCAGGGAGGTGAGGTCCGCCGTCGACCATTCGGGATGGTCGCAGAGCATCTGGAACGTGGTGGGCACGCCATTGAGCGTGGTGACTTTGTGCTGCCCGATCAGTTTGAGGACGCGGCCGGCATCGAACTTGGTTTCGAGCACCACTGTGGCACCTTTGAGCAGCATCGGCAGCAGGCCCATATCCAGGGAGGCAACGTGAAACAGGGGTGAAATCATCAGCGCGACGTCGTTCTTGCTCAGGTCCATGTCCACCACGGTGTTGAAACAGTTCCATGTGATGTTTCCGTGCGTGAGGAGTGCGCCTTTGGGCTTGCCCGTGGTTCCGGAGGTGTAGAGGATCATCGCCGGGTCGTCCAGGCTCACGGCTACATCAAGCAGAGTCCCGGCTGCCGCTGAAAGTACCTCGTCATAACTTTCGACGCCGGATGGCGGCTTGACCGCGGCAGCTTGGGTTCCGGCGTCGGGCAGCACTACAAGCCGGTGTGTCACCGCAGTGTCCTCCACCGAGGCAGCGGCCACCGCTTCAAGCGCCCCGGCGCTGATCAGGACCCGTGCTCCTGAATCCTGAAGTTGGAACTGCAGCTCAGGGGCGGCGAGGCGGGTGTTCAGCGGGACGAAAATCGCACCGAGCAGCCCGCAAGCGAAGAAGGTCTCAACAAACGACGAATGGTTCTCACCGAGGTAGGCCACTCTGTCGCCCATGACCACACCTCTTTCGTTCAGGGCGTTGGCGAGGCAATCGGTGCGGTCGGCGAGCTCCGTGTAACTCAGGATGCGATCCCCGGAAACGAGGGCCGTTTTGGGACCCGACTTGGCACGGCGACGGTGCAGCCAGGATCCAACTCCGTTGTTGTCCATGGTGCGGTGCTCCTAACTGACCGAGGTGAGGTCGTTGTTCTTAGATTCCCGCGTTAGCAGGATGAACACAATCGAGACGAGCGACATGACGGAGAGGAAGACCACCACGGGGAGAATGCTCTGTGCAGAATCCTTGTAAAGGCCAGCCACGATGCCCGGGGTGAAACCCGCACCGATCAAGGTCGCCAACTGGTAGCCGACGGCGGCACCCGTGTATCTGTTGGTGGTTCCGAACTGCTCGGAGACGAATGCTGCAAGTGGCCCGTACAGGGACGAGTGCAGAATGAGTGCCACCGTAAAAGCCAGGAAGATCAAGGCGATGTTGCCGGAGCTGAGCATGCCGAACATCGGGAACAGGTAGAGGATAAAGAGTGTCAACCCTGTGACCATGATTGGCCTGCGCCCGAAGCGGTCCGACATTCTGCCGCCCAGGAGCACAAACACGATGGAGATGGCGGAGGCTCCTGCGAAGGCATAAAGAACGCCTTGCTGCGGTGCGCCCTTGGAGACTGCATATGTGATCGAGAAGGTAGGCAGCACAACTTGGAGGCCGAAGCCGGCGGCACCTGCGAACATGATCATGATGAGGGCCTTCGGGCGACGCAGCACTTCCAGCAACGGGATCTTGCGTTTGGTGCTTTGGGCCCCCTCCTTGGCCACGGCTTCAGCAAAGATGGGGCTCTCGGAGACCCGCAGCCGCACGAACATGCCAACGATCAGCAGCACGAAGGACAACAGGAATGGCACGCGCCACCCCCATGCCAGGAACGCATCCTGCGGAAGCGCCGAGAAGATACCCATGACCATAGTGCCCAGTACCGCCCCTGTTGGCGCGCCCGCGTTGACGAACGATGCTGCGAAGCCGCGCCGCTTGGGGTCGGAGTGTTCCAACGCCATCAGCGCAGCCCCACCCCATTCACCGCCGACGGCGATACCTTGGCACACGCGCAGGACCACCAGGATCACAGCTCCCCACGGACCTATGATGCTCGCGCCAGGGATCAGGCCGATCAGGGTAGAGGCGATGCCCATCATCGCCATGGAGACGATGAGCATTCCCTTCCGGCCGATCCGGTCTCCGAAGTGTCCGAAGATGATGCCACCCAGGGGCCGCGCAACATAGCCGGCGGCGAAAGTAGCGTAGGCGGCTACGACGCCAACCCACTCATCAGTGCCCGCGAAGAAGACTTTGGGGAAAGCGACCGCAGCGGCAGTTGCGTACAGCAGGAAGTCGTAGAACTCGATGGTGCTGCCCAGATAGCTGGACAAAATGACCGTACGCGCTTCTTTGCGCTTCGCGGCCGTGCTCGGAGTGGCGAGTGCAGTGTGTCCTGACATGGCTGTTCCTTGGGAGAGGAGGGGTGGGTCTATTGAAAGGGGTTTACTTGTAGAAGCGGGCCAGGAATTCGGCTACGACGGCGGGGCGTTCCTGGCCTTCGATCTCGATGGTGGCGTTGACTTTGATCTGGGCGCCGCCCTTGACTTCGGTGACCTCGCCGATGCTGCCGTTCATGCGGACCTTCGAGCCGACCTTCACCGGTGAAGTGAAGCGGACCTTGTCCAGGCCGTAGTTCACTTTGGTGGTGACGCCGTCGACGTCGAAAAGCTCACTCCAGAACGGGATGATCAGGGACAAAGTGAGGAATCCATGGGCGATCGGGGCGCCGAAGGGGCCATCCTTGGCGCGCTCAGGATCGACGTGGATCCACTGCTGATCGTCGGTGGCGTCGGCGAACAGGCTGATCTGCTGCTGGGTGATCTCGCGGTAATCGGTAGTGCCGAGATCCTTTCCCGACATAGTAAGCAGGGTCTCGAAATCGACGACGAGATTGGGCATTGTTGCCTCCTTGGTGAGGTGTGTGTTAGTGCGTAAAGGCGCTGACGCCGGTAAGGGCGCGGCCGACGATGAGGGCGTTGATATCGTGGGTGCCCTCGTAGGAATAGACGGCTTCCGCATCGGCGTGGAAACGCGCGACGTCGGCGGCGAGCGTGATGCCGTTACCGCCCACCACTTCGCGGGCCAACGCGACGGTTTCGCGCATCATCAGGCTGGTCTGCATCTTTGCCAAGGCCGAGTCCTGGTCCCTGTACATACCGAGGGCTTGCTGTTCGGTCAACCGGATTACGAGCGAGATGGACGCCGTGATATTGCCCAGCATCCTGGCAAGCTTTTCCTGGATCAGCTGGAACGAGCCTAGGGAACGGCCGAACTGTTGACGTTCGTTGACGTAGGCCAACGCTGCTTCGAACGCTCCGGCTTGGATGCCGGTGGCGATCCATGCAACATCCGAACGCATAGCCCGGAGCATGGCGGCGACGTCCTTAAACGAGTTCACGTTCTGCAGGCGCGTGGCCTCAGGAACCCGCACGCGTTCGAGGGTAATGTGTGCGTTCTGCATCATTCTCAGCGCCGTCTTGCCATGGATCTTCTCCACGGTGACGCCTGGCGCGGCCCGGTCCACGAGGAACGACTTGATCTGTCCATCCCTGACATCGCGCGCGAACACGCACAGCACGTCAGCTGTGGAGGCTCCCCCGATCCAACGTTTGGCCCCGTCCAGAACCCAATAGCCGCCGTCGTCAGCTCCGCCATCGGGGCCAGCGCCGCCGTCGGCGACTGCTTCGAAACGGGCTGTAGTGGAGAGTCCGCCGGCGATGTCCGAGCCGTGGTCCGGTTCGGTCAGGGAGAACACGCCTTTGAGCGAGAATTCGATGACCTTGGGTAGCCATTCGCGCTGCTGCTCCTCAGAGGCACCCACTTGGATCGCGGTTCGGAAGAGCCCAGCCTGGGCCGTGTACCACGTGGCCAACGAAGCGTCCGAACGTGCGAGCTCGAAGATCCGGAAGCCGTGGTAGATCCCACGCGCAGGCGACGCAAAAGGTTCCATGAGGTTCAGATCGATCAGGGGCTGCGCCAACTGCTCCGGGAACTCGCCCCGTTCCCAATACTCAGCCAGCAGGGGCTTGGCCTCGATGTCCAGGAAGTCCCGCAACCGGGATAGCACCTGACGCTCGTCAGCAGACAACAGTGACTCGGCGTCATACCAGTCCGCTGCGGAGTAGAGCCGCTGTTCCACAGCACTCGCCCTCATCTCAGCCACCCAGCCCGAGCAGCCGGACGGCGTTGCCCTTGAGGATCTTCGGCCGGACTTCGTCCTTCAGTGGCAGGTCGGCGAACGCTCCGAGCCATTTTTGCGGGGTGATCAGCGGGAAGTCCGTTCCGAACAGCACCTTGTCCTGCAGCACAGAATTGGACAGCCGGACCAGCGACTCCGGGAAGTATTTGGGCGACCACCCGGAAAGGTCGATGAACACGTTGGACTTGTGCGTCGCAATCGAGTTCGCCTCCTCCTGCCACGGCACCGAGGGGTGGGCCATGATGATCGGCAGGCCAGGGAAGTCCGCGGCCACAGAGTCGAGCAGCAGCGGATTCGAGAATGCCAACTTGATGCCATACCCGCCGGGGAGCCCCGCGCCCATGCCGTTCTGCCCGGTATGGAAAATACAGGGCAGCCCAAGTTCCTGGAGCGTTTCCCAGAGAGGGTAGAACTGTTCACTGGACGGATCGAAGCCCTGCAACGAGGGGTGGAACTTGAAACCGCGGGCGCCAAGCTCAATGGCCTGATGCTTCGCACCGGTGATCGCATCCTCCCCCGTACGGGGGTCCACGCTGCCGAACGGAATCAGCACATCATTGTTCCGGGCAGCACCGGCAATCAGTTCCGGGATGCTGTTGGGCTCATGCTTGAGCTGGGTCCGTGCGTCGACCGTAAAGACGACGGCGGCCATGTTCAGTTCGCGGTACACCTCCGCGATCCGGTCCAGGGACGGTGTTCGATCCTCCGCTTTGAAGTACTTCGCCGACGCCTCAGTCAGCGCGTCCGGCAGGGATCCGTGCCCGCAACTGTCCACCTCCACATGGACGTGCATGTCGATCGCATCCACCGTGGATGCGTCGATGCCAAGTTCGTAACGGTCGGCCATGATCAGCGGGGCCCTAAGCAGTTACAACCGCAGGCTCGGGCCGGAGTTCTTCAGGCAGCGGCAGGAATTCCTCACCGTAGCTCTGCAGGACGTCCGCTCGAAAGAGGGACCCGGCGTTTTCGCGGAGGGCTTCATAGCTCCAACCGCCGTCGCGGTATTTGGTGCTGGCCGCCGTCGGGTGCGTCCAGACCTGCAGCCGGTCACCGCCGGCGCCGATCGCCTGCCCGGTAATCCCGGAAGCTTCGTCCGAGGCGAGGAAGGCAATAAGCCCAGCGACGTCGTCGGCGGTGCCGAATCCGAGGTCGTGACGGAAGAAGGACGGCATGGCCTCGCCGCGTTCCTCGGCCTCCACGGCCTTCTGGAAGTAGGGAACCGTCTTGGTCATCGCAGTCGCCGCCACGGGGATCACGCTGTTCACTGTGACTCCCGCCTTTTTCATTTCAAGGGCCCACGTCCGGACCATCCCCACGATCCCGGCCTTGGCCGCGGCGTAGTTGGTCTGGCCGAAGTTCCCACGCTGGCCCGTGGGTGAACCTATGGTGACGATGCGGCCCGAAACGTTGTTTTCCTTGAAGTACGCGAACGCCTCACGCACGCACGTGAACGTGCCCTTCAAGTGGACGTTGATGACCAGGTCGAAGTCCTCGTCGGTCATCTTCAACAGGCTCTTGTCCCGCAGGATGCCAGCGTTGGTGACCAGGATGTCCAGCCGTCCAAAGGCCTCAACAGCTCCAGCGACCAGCGCCTTCGCAGCATCCGTGGTGCCCACCGGAACCACGACGGCGGTGGCCCGGCCGCCGTCGGCCTCAATCAGCGCCACTGCTTCTGCGGCGGTCTCAGCGTTCACGTCATTGACCACGACGGCGGCACCCTGGCGGGCGAGTTCCCGTGCGTAAGCGAGTCCAAGACCCTGTCCGCTCCCCGTGACGATTGCAACCTTGCCGTTCAAGCTCATGGCGTGCTCCTTCGCATGCAGTGACCGGCAGGAGCCGGTGGGGCCGATCCCACTACCCCGTGAGATCCTTGTCATGATCAATGAGATTACGGATCATTGAAAAAGTCAACGATTGTTTTTATTTATTATTGGAGTTGTCATGGGCCCGCAAAGCACCAACGTCGAAACACCGCGCCTCGCGGCCGCGAAAATTGGGAACGACGTCGGCCTGCTGCTCGCCAAGCTCCACGCCACAGGGTCAGTCCTGAATAACCGTGCGCTCAGCGACTTTGGACTGCGGGAAAGGTCCTTTTCAGTACTGACGCTCGCCTGCAGCGGACTCGAACCGACCCAGCGCGAACTCGCCGATTTCCTCAGCCTCGACCCCAGTCAGGTTGTGAGCCTCGTGGACGATCTGGAGCACCGGGGCCTGGTTGAGCGCGCGCAGGGAAAACAAGACAGGCGCGCCAAGATCATCGTCTCCACAGCCGAGGGCCGTCGCATTCACACGAAGGCCCGCGCCGCCCTGGAAGTATGCGAGCAAACCCAGCTCGCCCCGTTAAGCGAAGAGGAAAACGCTCAACTCAGGGCGCTATTGAAGAAGGCGCTGTGGGGCTAAGTTCCAGTCCGGGCTTCGTCAAAGTGAGCGAATAATGCTCATGGCATTATCGGCCTCAGTGGTTGTAATAGCGACCATTAGTCGGGCCATAGGCTGAATGACGCCAGCATGGACATGTGCACAGTCTTCCGAAGCGCAGATAGGCAACCGTCCATTTCGCGGCGCTCGGGCATGTGTCAGGATCAAGGTTCACATCCTGTCACCCGGAATGGACCATGAACCTCCCACTCTTCCACGACCCCCTCCAGGGCCGCGTCACCGTCGACGCACCCGTTCGTGATCCAAGGATTGGACGCGATGGCGTGTTCCGTCCTGAAGCCCGTACACGCATTTCTCCCCGCGCCACGCGACCCTCCCCCCACGCAGCCAAGTCGACGCGGAACACCAGACAACGCGAAGTAGCCAAGGTTGCCGAAGACCTCCAGGCTTTGATTGCCAGGGCCGCCATCCAATCGTAAATAGGTGGTAACTGGCGCCGCCGGCCAGGAATAGATCCCACCCGGATGGGTACAGATACGGGCATACCCTTCGTAATCCATGCCGATCCTGACGGCAGGAGGTGTGCTGTGAGCAGGAGATCATCCGAGCATTGGGCGTGGCCTCTGGACACCCCCGACACGGTGGCTGTGGACGTGCTCATCCCTACCTGCAACCGCCCGGCCGAAGTGGCAGTTGCACTTGCCGGGTTGGCTGCACAATCCGAACCCTCCTTTAGCGTGGTGGTCAGCGACCAATCCGCCGACACTCCGGACTGGGAACATCCTGCCGTTGCTGGAATGGTTCGTGTGCTGCAGGCGCAGGGGCGGCCGGTCAGACTGCTCCGCCATATCCCACGGCGCGGGCTGGCTGAGCATCGGCAGTTTCTGCTGGAGCAGTCCACAGCGGATCGGTGCCTGTTTCTTGACGACGACGTGTGGCTCGAACCGGGAGTGCTTGAGCGGTTGAACCACGCATTGGATGAGCTCGGCTGCGGTTTCGTGGGCATGGCACCGCAGGGGCTCTCGTATCTGGATGACAGGAGACCCGAGGAGACCGCCGCATTTGAGCGATGGGAGGGTCCTGTAACGGCGGAGCTGGTTCGACCGAACACTCCAGGCTTTGGCCGCTGGCCCCTTCATAATGCCGCCAATCTGAGCCATCTCAGCGCTGATCTTTCCCTGACTCCAGGCGAATGGGTGCCCTACAGGGTGGCTTGGCTTGGGGGATGCGTCCTTTACAACAAGCAGGCTCTGCTGGATTCGGGAGGCTTCACATTCTGGCCCAAACTTCCCGCCGACCACGCTGGCGAGGATGTGGTGGCGCAGTGGCAAGTGATGGAGAGGTACGGGGGTGCAGGAATTCTTCCCTCGGGCGCCGTCCATTTGGAGTCGCCCACCACAGTGAAGGACCGCCGCGTAGAGGCTTACGACGTAGTGCTTGGCGCCCGACCCGACGCATGACATGACCCGGCCAGCGCGTTCACGAGGACTACCATCCAGAGCATGAGTATCCGCATCGGCACCTCGGGCTGGAGCTACGACCACTGGGAAAATGTGCTCTACCCACCGGGCCTGCCCACGGCCAAACGCCTGGCGCATTACGTGGCGCGCTTTGACACGGTTGAGCTCAACGCAAGTTTTTACCGCTGGCCACGGGACACCGCGTTCAAAAGCTGGCACGATCGCCTGCCTGCTGGATTTGCGATGTCGGTCAAGGCACCTCGCGGTCTCACGCATGGGAAAAAGCTGTACAGTCCTGAAGTGTGGGTGGAACGCATTACCCGCTGCTGGCACGAGCTGGGTGACAAACGAGCCGTGCTGCTTGTCCAGCTTCCTCCTGATTTTGCCCGTGATGATGCCCGCCTCGACTACTTCCTGGCAGCCCTACCCCGCTGGATTCGCGTGGCGGTGGAGTTCCGGCACGAAAGCTGGGACCACCCTGACGTATACGGATTACTTGAACGCCACGAGGCCGCCTACTGCATCATGAGCGGTGCCCATCTGCCGTGCATCCTCCGCGCCACCGCGCCATTCGTTTACGTCCGGCTTCACGGACCAGATCGTGAGCACCTCTATGGCGGCTCGTATTCGGAGGAGGATCTTCGCTGGTGGGCGGATCGGATCCGCGAGTGGAACGGCTCAGGCAAGGACGTGTACGCCTATTTCAACAACGACGGCGGTGGTAACGCCGTGCGCAATGCCGACACTTTGCGATGGCTGCTTGGGAACGGCTGACTCGCTAAGGGTGAGCCAGCCGCCCGTCCTAGCTCAGGCGACCTCGCACAATCTCGCTGACGGTTTTGCCGTCGAAGCGTCCTGCAACCTTGGCAGTGACCGGCTTCATGACGGCGCCTATAGAACGCATTGAGAGTTCCTGCCCTTCGGCCTTCAAGGCCGCGATGGCTTCGTCGACGATGCCTTCCACTTCTTCCCGGCTTAGCGGCTTGGGGAGGTACGCCTCGATGATTTCAGCCTCAGCAACTTCCGCGGCTGCCCTGCCTGCTTCCCCGGCTTCGGTGTAGATGCGTGCGGTATCCCGACGCTTGGCAGCTTCCTTTTGAAGCAGTGACGTAACCTGCGCGTCGTCCAACTCGATGGGTGTTTTACCCGACTTCTCCCGGGTGGTGATCTCACCCAGGACGTTCCGCACAGTGGTGAGCGCTGTCTTGTTGCCCGCCTTCATGTGCCCTACGACGTCTGCTTTGAGGCGGTCTTTCAGTGACATTGTGCTCCTTGAGTGGGGTTCCTACTTGCCATCGTAGTCAGTCCTCAAAGTCGACGCTGGCCGGAATGACCGTTCGGAAAATTTTCCTTGCGGAGCATTTAGTAAGCATGCTTAGCTTGTTGTGCCGCTGGATTTCCTGGAAGGAACCGGCTGGCTCACCGATCGCACCGAGGAGCCTTAGCGCTACATGGGAGGGACAACCATGCATCTAAACGAAAGGGAGCGCAGGGTGCTGCAGCAACTCGAACGGGAACTTTTCATCCAGGACCCGGACTTGGCCCGTCAACTGGAAACAGGAATCCCCGCGCGCCGCCCTTATGAACCCCAGGCCCGCCACGTCTTTGGAGTAGCACTTGGCGTGCTGCTGATGCTGTTGGCCATACCGATTAGTCCGTCCCCCTTGGGATACTGCGGCTTCCTTCTGATGGCGTGGGGCTTAGTGGCCCATCACATTCACAAGTCCCGTTACATCCCCGGCTGAGCCTATTCCTTTTCCAGACTTGGCCGGGTTGTGGCCGGAGGTACCTCGGGACGACTTACGCCAGCGAGCTCCTTCTCGGTTGGACCGCTGACCACAACCTGCGCGGGGCTGTGCAGGAGGTACCCGTTGAGCCAGGAAAACAGGGCACGGACCTTCTGCTGTACCCCGGACAACAGGGCCAAGTGAACCAGGAGCCAGGACAAGAAAGCGAAAAGGCCCTGCAACTGGATTCGCTTGCGGCCAAGTTCCGCCACAGCAGCACCACGTCCAACCATGGCCATATAGCCTTTGTCGACGTAGTGGAAGGGAGTACGGCTACCCCCAGTAAGGTCGGCGAGGATGTTGCTGGCTGCCCATTTTCCGGCCTGTTGGGCCACGGAGCCGAGCTGGGGCAACTTTGCGCCCGTGGAATCGGTGATGTTCGCTGCATCCCCAATCACGTACACGCCATCCACGTCCGGGGCAGTCAGGTCTGGGCGAACATCGACACGTCCACCTTTCCCCTGCGTCAGCCCGGAATTGGCGATGAGGTCCCCGGCTTTCAACCCGCCTGCCCATGCAACGATCTGCGCGGGGACGAAGCTTCCATCTGCCAAAGCCACACCACCGCTTCGCACCTCGGTAACGCCCACCCCCATGTGCAACTGGACGCCCACCTTCTGAAGACGTTCGGTGGCGTAGCGCTGGGACTTCGTGGAAAACATGTTCAACACACTCGGAACCATGTCCACCAGGTGCACGCGGCAGCGCGCAGCGAGCTCAGGAGAGAAGTATTTGCGGACCATATATTTCACGTTTTCCGCCATGGCCCCGGCAGTTTCCACGCCAGTCGGACCTCCTCCGACCACTACGACATCCACAAGACTCTCAGTGCTTCGGTCGGCCTGATCAAGTAGCCGTGTAATGGCCGTACCCAGCCTGGTGGCGTCCGTAACGGAGTACAGCGGGAAAGCATGTTGCTCGGCGCCGGGCGTGTTGAAGAAATTGGGAACGGCACCTACCGCAATAACCAGGATCTCCGCCCGCAAAGTCACGCCATCGGCTGTGGTGACTGACCGTTGCGCAGCATCAATAGAGGCAATGCTCGCAGTCAGGACTTTGACGGTCTTGTAGCGGCGGAAAACGGAGCGCAGTGGGCGCGTAATGGCTGAAACCCCAATCTGGGATGTAGCCAATTGATAAAGGAGCGGTTGGAACTGATGGTAGTTATTCGAGTCAATCAGCAGGACGCGTACGCCCTTCCGGCCTAGTTTTTTGGCTGCCGCAACACCTGCAAATCCGGCACCCACAACGATGACTTGGTATGTGTCCTCCATGCCAGCAACTTACTTCACCGTGGGTCCGGACAACAGTGCTAAACGCTCTTCGCCTGACTACAACATTTCGACGCCGGGTGGCCGCCAGCGCGGGAGCGGAGGGTCGCCGTCGTGCGTTTATTCTCTGGTCCCGTGGGTACGCAGTGGGTAGTGTTCTGCATTCAGCAAGGCGCGCGAAGGAGTTGGTTTTCTTGAACGACGACGGCCTGACAGAGGCGGTACAGGAGGCCGGAGCTGTTGAATTGCTGCTGGTCCGGCATGGAGAAAGCGAAGGCAACGTGGCCGCGACGGAAGCTCGCCTGGCACGGGCTGAGGTCATTGACGTCCCCGCCCGGGACCCGGACGTCAACCTCTCGGGTACAGGCCAGGATCAGGCCAAGGCACTGGGAACGGCGCTGGCCAGGATTCCGGAGGAGATCCGCCCGGACACGGTAGTCTCCTCCCCCTATGCGCGCGCCCTTCAGACAGCGGAAATTGCCGTCCAAACAGCTGGCTGGCCCCTGAAAGTCCATACGGATGAACGCCTGCGGGACCGGGAATTGGGCATTTTGGACAGACTTACCCGCATAGGTGTGGAAACGCGTTATCCCGACGAGGCAGAACGTCGCCTTTGGCTGGGCAAGCTGTACTATCGGCCCCCGGGAGGTGAATCCTGGGCTGACGTCGCGCTTCGTCTGCGGTCCGTCCTGGACGAGCTGAACAGTCTGGGACGGGGACACCGCGTGATGCTCGTTTGCCATGATGCGGTGATCCTGCTGGTCCGATACGTCCTGGAGGGGATGTCCGAACGGGAGATCCTGGACCTCGCGGCCAGTGCAACTGTGCTCAACGCCTCGATTACCCGGTACGTGCGCCCGTCTGGTGCTGGACCGTGGACGCTCGAGAGCTTCAATGTGGCCGACCATCTCACCGAACAGGGCGTCACGGTTACGGAGCATGCCGGAGATGCCAGTGTCCACCCACAGTGATTCCAACGGCACCAACGGCCCCACGCAAGTGACGCCATCCCTTCTGCGTGATTGGCCTCTGCCAGCTCCTGGCGAAGATAAATACTCCCGCGGCGCTGTGCTGATCATCGGCGGGGCGCGAACCACTCCAGGCGCCACCATCCTGGCCGGCATCGCCGCCCTGCGCGCCGGGGCGGGAAAGATTACCTTGGCTGTGGCCGAGTCCGTGGCCGTGCAGGTGGGAGTAGCTTTCCCGGAGTGTGGAGCGGTGGGCTTGCCGGAGACCGCCGATGGTTCCGTTACCGGTGAGGGTTTGGACCTGATCTCAAGGTATTTGGAAAGGGCAGATGCCGTGTTGGTCGGGCCCGGCCTGGATGATTCAGATCTGGCCGGGGAATTGCTCACCAGGTTGTTGGAGCGGGAGGAGCTTGGAGGCGAAGGGCCGGCCATTGTCCTCGACGCCTACGCCCTCGGCGGGCTGGTGAAGATAAAGGAGAGGCTGGAACCTTGGCGGGGCCGACTGATTCTCACCCCTAATCCGACAGAGGCCGGGATCCTGCTGGGACGGGACGTAAACCACCTGGAAAATGACGTTGCCGCCGTCGCCGAACAGTATGGCGCGGTGGTGAGCTGCCAGGGCGTAATTGCACGTCCGTCAGGGGAAGCGCCTGGGGAGCCGGAACTTTGGAAGATCACCACCGGGTACGGCGGCTTGGGTACCTCAGGCAGTGGAGATGTACTGGCCGGCGCCATCACCGGTCTCCGGGCGCGTGGAACCAGCGACGCACAGGCTGCCTGCTGGGGAACCCACCTCCACGCCACTGCGGCCGACCGCTTGGCCAGCAAGCTTGGCCCGCTCGGATTCCTTGCACGCGAACTCGCCGACGAATTGCCCGCCCTGATGCTGGAGCTCAACACCTGAAACGTTGAGCCTCACAGGATCTAAGCAGGCTTCAGAAGTTCATGTTCCACAACTGCCCTGCGGGAGAGCGTCTTGTAGCCCTCTTGCTCGAACAACACGGTGATGACGTCGTCCTCATGCCTCATCACCAGTCCCGGACCCCATTCCTTGTGAACCACAGCGGATTGCAGCGGGAATGGATCGCTTTCGCCAGCATGCTGTTCGTCTCCGCGCTCTTCCTCTGTACTGCTGAAATCATTGCCGGCGTTGGAAGCAGCGGCGCACGCATCACAATTGCCGCACGGCTCCGAAAGTTCCTCACCGAAATAACCCAGCAGGAACTGCCGGCGGCAACTGTCCGTCTCCGCGTACGCACGCATCATGGTGAGCCGGGACTGGTCGACGCGCTGTCGGGCCTCGGCCAGTTCGACGGCGCGGGCTACGAGCGCCGAAAGTTTGGCTTTGGATGCCAGCCGAATGCCGCGCTTGCCTGTGGTGACAGCGCCGGCTTCCTCCAACTGGTTGACGAGCCCGGTGAGGCGTCGGACAGGGAATCCGGTCAACTCCGCGAGCGCGCCCTTGGGGGCGGGAGGGCCTGCGGCTTTCAGGATCTTCAGTACTGCCAGGAGCGAATCCGGGTCCGGTGAATGCGTACCGAAGAACTTCCGCAGGCCAAGATCCTCTTCGCGGTAATGCAGTGTGGCTGTGGCCGGTTTCCCGTCGCGTCCGGAACGGCCGATTTCCTGGTAATAGGCATCCAGTGATTCCGGAATGTCAGCATGGACGACGAACCGCACATTGGGTTTGTTGATACCCATGCCGAAAGCGGTTGTGGCAACCACGACGTCCAGCTGATCGTCCAGGAACTGCTCATGGATGCGCTCCCGGTCGGCGTCCGACCGGCCCGCGTGGTATGCCTCGGCGCGGAGTCCTTCCTTTGCCAGTTTGGCGGCGTACTTTTCGGTGTCCTTGCGGGTGGCGGCGTACAGGAGCCCCCGCTCGCCTCCCTTGGCCAGAGTGACAACTTGCTCCAGGACTGCTTTTCGCTTGCCTTTGTCTTCTTGGTGGCGGACCACGTCAAGGCTGATGTTGGGCCGGTCAAAGCCACGGACCAGGACCAGCGGATCTTTCATCCCCAGCCGTTCAAGAATCTCATCGCGCACGGGCGGTGAGGCTGTAGCGGTAAGGGCTGCCGCCGGAGGGTTTCCCAATCGTTCGCGGACATTTCCCAGGTCGAGGTAGTCGGGGCGGAAATCATGACCCCAGGAAGAGACGCAGTGGGCCTCGTCCACCACGAACATCGTGATGTCCAGTTTGGCGATGCGGCCCACAGTCTCCTGTTTGGCCAACTGCTCCGGGGCAAGAAACAGGAAAGTCGCTTTGCCCGACTCCGCTGCCTCCCAGGCGTCCTCCACCTCCGAGTCACTACGGGAGGAGTTGATGGCTACAGCAACGCCGTCACCCAACTGCCCGTTCAGCCCATCCAGCTGGTCCTCCTGCAAAGCAATCAAAGGAGAAACCACGACGGCGGGGCGTCCCGTTTGGTTATAGAGGTACATGGCTGCTACTTGGTAGGTGGCAGATTTACCGTACCCAGTGGGCATGACGGCCAGGACGTCGCGGCCGGATGCGAGGGCATTCATGGCCGCGAGTTGACCGTCTCGCAGCCTAGGCAGGGAAAAGGAAGACGCCGCAAGGGCGCCCAGGTCTGGGTCATCGGACATTGGAAAACGACTCCGCACAGTGGGTGTTGCGGCCGCTTGCTTCAGCCGAGGTAACCAGACTAACGCGGGCCGGGACCCGCCGTCGTGCGCTTCTTCCTGCATGTGGATAACTCTGGCCAGCTACAGAAAGACCCGTGTCATGGCGTCATCGAAGGTGTGGCGGTAGCTTTGGATTACTTTTCCTTCGAAGCGGCCGAGTCCTTCAAAAGCGGCCGAGGTACCGGAGGTACCGCTGATGCAGGGCTTGTCTACATCCTTGGTTCTGATCGCTCTCCTGGCTGTGACGGCACCCCTTGCGGTGCGCTTCCTTGACCGGGCGGTCAAGGTGCCGCTGGTGGTGTTCGAGATCGTCCTCGGAATCCTGCTGGGTCCCAGCGTGTTGGGGTGGATCGAATCTACCCAGTTCACGGATACGCTGGCTGATTTCGGGCTGGCGATGCTCTTCTTTGTGGCCGGCAATGAGATTGACTTCGCCGATATCCGGGGCCGTCCCGCCATCCGTGCCTCCGCTGGCTGGGTGATCTCGTTGGCCGCGGGCGTTGGCGCAGGCTTTCTCCTGGCCCCCACACCGGAGGCAGCGGTCATCATCGGGGTGGCGCTGTGCTCCACGGCGTTGGGAGCATTGCTGCCCATTCTTCGCGATTCCGGTGAATCAAAATCCCCGATGGGGATCGCCGTCACGGCATTGGGCGCAGCTGGCGAGTTTGGTCCCCTGATAGCAATCTCGCTGTTCTTCAGCGGCAGGGAGCTGGGACCGGCTACGGCAGTGCTGCTCGGATTTGTGCTCCTTGCCGGCATTGCGATTTTCCTGGCCTCCAGGGCACAGCACACGCTGTTCCACTCGCAGGTCACCAGGACCCTCCACACGAGCGGCCAGTTCGCTGTCCGCTCCATCATGTTCATCCTCACCGTGCTCGTCGTGCTGAGCATGGTCCTGGGACTGGATATGTTGCTGGGGGCATTCGCGGCGGGCGTCCTCTGGAAGGTGGCCATTGCGCGCGCACCCGAACGGGACCGGAAGGTGATCGAGACCAAACTCGACGCCGTCGCGTTCGGATTCCTGGTGCCCATCTTCTTCATCGATACGGGCATAGATTTCGATCTCGGCGCACTCACGTCCAGCGCCATGGCATTGGCGCTGCTCCCTCTGTTCCTGCTCCTCCTGCTGATCATCCGCGGCCTGCCGTCGATGCTTGCTGCCCCGCCCAGGTCCACTTTCGCGGAGAAACGGGCGATCATGCTTTTCGGGGCAACCGGCCTGCCGATTATCGTTGCCGTCACAGCCATTGGCCGGGATCAGGGGTTCATTTCAAGCGGAATCTCATCAGCACTGGTTGGGGCCGGCATGCTCTCTGTGCTCCTGTTCCCGCTGCTGGCGCTTCGCCAGGGTCAGCGTGAACGTCAACGCAGGACCCCTGTGCCGCAGGGGGAAGTGCCATAGCCCAGGACTCTGACGACGCGCAAATACTTCGGAGCCACGGCAAAGGCCTGGGGACGCTCGGATTTGGGTGTCCCCAGCCCTTTACTGCGGCTCCCGCAAGTGAAGTTGAGAAGGCGTCCTTCATCGCGCGTTGAGCCGCGAGCGCCCTCATCATTGCCGCATAGAATTGGCGGTCATTTTCCACGACAGTTAGCTTTATCTGTCGTAGAATATGAACATGAAGCGTCAAAGTTACCTGCTGGACCGCCTTCCGCGCGGCCTTTTCAGCATCTCGGACGCGGCAGAGCACGGAGTCTCTCACACGAGCCTGTACCGAATGCGTGATGCCGGCCTGATTGAGAGGATCGGCTCCGGGCTGTACATCGCCGGAACGGGCATGCAGGCGGACATCGATCTGTTGGAAGCCTCCCGAAAAGCTCCCTTGGCCACGATCTGCCTCACCAGCGCTCTCGCCCGACACGAGCTCATCGATGAGATCCCTTCCAGCATCGACCTGGCCTTGCCTCGCGGAAGGACCCCTCCGCAGCTTTCGGCTCCGGTCACCTGGCATGTCTTCGACAAAGCGACGTTCGACGTCGGACGGTCGACGATCCCGATCGAAGGGGCCGACGGGGTGTTGATCGGCATCTACTCCCCCGAGCGCTCGATCGTCGACGCCTTTCGCCTGCGTGGAAGCGCCGGATATGAAACGGGAATCGAAGCCCTACGTAACTGGCTCAAGCGCCCAGGATCCCAGCCGGCCCGGCTCATGGAGATCGCTTTGTTGGTCCCGCGGTCCAAGGGGCCGCTGAGCCAGGCATTGGAGGTCCTCCTGTGATGACAGGAGGAACCGTCTACCTGCAGCTTCAGAGGCTTGCGCGGGACCGGAAGCGCCCCGTTGACGAGATCTTCACGCTTTACGGTCTTGAGCGCTTCCTGGCGCGCTTGGCAGACACCCCTTTCGCGAAGGACTTCTGTCTCAAAGGTGGCGTCCTGCTGTCCGCCCACGCGCTGCGCCGGCCGACCCGTGACGTTGACATGCAGGCACTCGATTTCCGGCTCGACGTCGATCACGTCACCGAAGTGGTGAAAGGGGTATGCGACATCGTCGTCGATGACGGCCTGGTCTTCGACCATTCGTCCATGCAGATCGAACAGATCCGCGACGAAGACGAGTACAGCGGCCTGCGGGTCTCACTGCCCGCGGTCCTGGGCCGGGCGAGAATTGCCATCAAGCTCGACATCAGTACCGGTGACCCGATCTGGCCGGAGCCGGAGCAGATCGAACTGCCGTCGCTGCTCGGCGGAACGGTAAGGATGAAAGGTCATCCCTTGGTGACGGTGATCGCTGAGAAGACCGTAACTATGCTCCAGCGCGGCACCACCAGCACCAGGTGGCGGGACCTGCTGGACGTGGCAGTCCTGTCCGACCGATTCGAGTTCGACGCCGCAGACGTCAGAGAAGCAGCGATGCAGGTTGCCGGGCACCGGACCGTCGAACTGGGGCCGCTCCGGATCCTTATGGACGGCTATGGTGCGACAGGGCAAGCGAAATGGGCTGCATGGCGCAGGAAGCTAAAAGTCGAAGACCTCTGCGAGCAGAACCTCGACGCGCAGGTTGAACGTGTGCTCACGTTCATTGAGCCAGTGTTCGACGGCTCAGCCGAAAACCACCACCGATGGAGCCCCGACGCGCGCATCTGGTCATAGGCCACACTGGCAGCCGGCGCCGAAAGCATCACTAACGAGAAGGCGGGAGAATCGGGCCACACGGTACTAAAACCGCAGTTCAAAGCCACAATCGGAGCCCCCTGTCGGATTCGAACCGACGACCCCCGCTTTACAAGAGCGGTGCTCTGGCCAACTGAGCTAAGGAGGCATGCGCCGAAAACGACGCTAGATAAGGTTAGCCCAGAGACTCCCCCTCGCGGAAATCACGACGGCGGCCGCCCACCCGGGTTGAACGCAAGGCACAAACCCGAGGTGACCAACCGCCGTCGTAAATTCCTGAAACCTAGCCCTTGGCGTCAACCGCGGTCTGGATCTCAGCATTCAGGTCGGTGGATCCGTCCCACTGCTTGCCGTCGATGAACACGGTGGGGGTGCCCGTGATGCCGATGGCCGCGGCTTCCTGCGTGGCGACCTTTACATAGGGGCGGTACTGCTTGCTGTCGATGCAGGAGTCGATGTTCGCCGCGCCAACTTCCTTGGCCATGGACTTGAGATCGTTGTCCGAGATACCGGCACTGCCTTCGGCCGGCTGGCGTTCGTAGAGGAGGTTGAAGAAGTCGGCGTACTTCTCAGGTGAAGAGTTCACTACGCATGCAGCAGCATTTGCTGCACGCGAGGAGTAGTTGGTGGTGGACTGCTGGTCCAGGAAGCCGAGGGGGCGGTACTCGAGGGAAATCTTGCCGTCGTTGCGCAGCTTGGTGAGCGACTCCCCGTAGGTTGTCTCGAACCGCTTGCAGACGGGGCAGATGAAGTCGACGTAAGCGATCACCTTGACGGGCTTGCCGGCCTCGGGCTCACCACCAGGAACAGTCACGGTTGCGGGCTTGGTTGCCGGAGCCGAAGGCACATCCGCCACATTCACGGACGAGGCATCGGACTTTACGACGTCGGTGTTGGCCAGCAATGTTACGCCGCCGTGCACGTTGCCATTCGCGGGAGTAGGTCCCTGATCGGCGATCGGGGCGCTTTGCTGAATGCTGGTGGTCACCACCAGCGCGATGACGGCCAGGATCGCCACGACCGCAACGACGATGCCCCAACCGATCAGGAGCTTGTTGCGCTTTTCCTTTTTCAGCTGCGCTTCGCGGATTTCGCGCGCTTTCTCCCGTGCCTGGGCGGTGCGTTCAGCCTTGGAGAGGCGGGGTTCGTTTGCGGGGCTCATCAGTTCCTCGGATTACTCGACGTCGGTAGTGCATAGCTTGGGGCAACGGGGTCAGTTTACGGGAGCCAACTAGGAGCTCTGCCGCTGACATGCCTGCCCGGTCGTTGAACGATCAACTGCGGTCTATGATTCCGCCGGTAGGCTGGGAGGTGAGTCACAGCAACCCCAGGGAGCAGTAATGCAGGATTTGGCAAGCGAAAAACTCAAGATGGAAGACGGCGTTAGGGCCTCTCCCACCAGGAAGCCAACGGCGAGCAAGTTCGACTTCATGGTGGTGTCCAACCGCCTGCCTGTCGACCGGTACAACAGCGATGGTGACGGCGATGGTGGCGGTGGGTGGCGACGCTCGCCAGGCGGCCTGGTTACTGCGCTTGCACCGATGATGACAAAGTCCGACGGCGCGTGGGTGGGTTGGCACGGCGCTCCGGATGAAACTGTCCGTCCTTTCAGCCACGAAGCGATGGATCTTGTCCCGGTCCAGTTAAGCAGCCACGAGGTCGAGCTGTATTACGAGGGCTTCTCCAATGCGACCATCTGGCCGCTGTACCACGATGTCATCGCCCCGCCGGAATTCCACCGTACGTGGTGGGATGCATACCGCCAGGTGAATAAGAAGTTCGCCGATGCCGTGGTCCGCCATGCCGCGGACGGCGCAACGGTGTGGGTCCAGGACTACCAGCTCCAGTTGGTTCCCCGCATGCTCCGCGAGGCACGGCCGGACCTGAAGATCGGCTTCTTCAACCACATTCCCTTCCCGCCTCCGGAGATCTTCGCGCAGCTGCCGTGGCGCCGCGAGATCATTGATGGCCTTCTGGGTGCGGACCTGTTGGGCTTCCAGCGTCCCAGCGACGCTGGCAACTTCATGCGCTCTGCCCGCCGCTTCCTGGGCGCCAGCGTCAAGCAGCAGCAAGTGCATGTAAAGGGCCCTGACGGCGAGGTCACCCACATTGCCCGGGCGCAGGCCTTCCCTATTTCCATCGATGTTGACCAGATCCGGGAGTTGGCCGGGAGGCCGGACATCATCGAGAGGGCCAAGCAGATCCGCAAGGACCTTGGCAATCCGAAGACCATCCTTCTTGGCGTGGACCGCCTGGACTACACCAAGGGCATCGGCCACCGCCTGAAGGCCTTCGAGGAACTCCTGCGCGAGGGCAGCATCAAGGTGGAGGACGCCACCCTCATACAGGTAGCGAGCCCCAGCCGTGAACGCGTGGAGCAGTACCGGCTTCTGCGTGAAGAAATCGAGGGCACGGTCGGCCATATCAATGGCACTTACGACACCATCCAGAACACTGCCGTCCGCTACCTGCACCACAGCTACCCGGTTGAGGAGATGGTGGCGCTCTACCTCGCCGCGGACGTCATGTTGGTCACGGCGCTGCGCGACGGAATGAACCTGGTGGCCAAGGAATATGTGACGGCGCGTTCCGAGGACGACGGCGCACTGGTCCTGAGCGAATTCGCAGGCGCTGCCGACCAATTGAAGCAGGCGCTCCTGATCAACCCGCATGACATCGATGGCCTCAAGTCCGCCATTCTCCGGGCGGTCAACCTATCCCCCAAGGAAGCCCGCCGCCGCATGAAGCTGATGCGAAAGCAGATCCTGGACCACGACGTCGATCATTGGTCAGCGGAGTTCCTGGCCGCCCTCGAGGAGAAGGTAGTGCGTGATGACAGCTGAGAACCTGTCTCTGTCCCCGGAACTGTTGGACGCCATCCGGCGCATTTCCGGCACCGAACATCTCCTGGTGGCCTTGGACTTCGACGGCACGCTCTCCCCGATCGTGGACCGCGCAGAGGATGCACGGCCCCTGCCCAGGGCTGCCGCGGCTTTGGAAGCCCTCGCCGAACTGCCGCGCACGACGACGGCACTCATCTCAGGCCGCGCCTTGGACAGTTTGCGGCTGGTCGCCTCACCTCCTGTGGACACGCTGCTGATCGGCAGCCACGGAGCTGAAGTTTGGCTGGGCGAAGGTTCCCTCGGCCTGGAACTGGATGAGGATCAGCGCAGCAAGTTGGCGGCCGTACGCGAAGTCCTGGCCGAAATCGTGAACATTGCTCCTGGAACGCTGCTCGAAGACAAGCCCGCCGGCGTCGTCCTTCACACAAGGATGGCCGATGACGACGTCGCGGAAGACGCCGTCGAAGCCGCGACGCGGGTGCTGCGCGAGCATCCTGGCGTGTACGTGAAGACCGGCAAACGCGTGCTGGAGGTATCCGTGGTCAAGGCCTCCAAGGGCGAGGCAGTGGAGTTCCTCCGTCAGGCGACCGGTGCCACGGCCATGTTGTTCGCTGGGGACGACGTGACCGATGAGGATGCCTTCGGCAGGCTCATGGGCGACGACGTCGGCATCAAAGTGGGACTGGATTTCACCCAGGCGCAGTACCGTGTGGAAGCTCCAGTGCAGGTTGCGGAATTGCTGGAAGCGCTGCTGCGAGAGCGCCGCCGTGTCACCGCCGAAGCATGAAGCGGGATCAACGTCACATGTGACGTTCGTAACATTTGGGCAGTAAATCCAAAAGTCTGACATACTCTTGGACGTGATGTGACGCACAGTACCGTGCGACGTCACACGATCCTCCCCGGCCATTGGCCGGGGAGTTCAACTGAAGAAAATGAACCATTCACAACGGATCGTCCGGCACGTACCTGCCGGTGAAGGGATTGATAACTGTGGCTACAGTTACTTTTGATAACGCTACGCGTCTGTACCCGGGCACAGATAAGCCCGCCGTCGATAAACTCAACATCGACATCGCCGATGGCGAATTCCTGGTCCTCGTTGGACCCTCCGGTTGCGGTAAGTCCACCTCCCTGCGCATGCTCGCAGGACTTGAGGATGTGAACGCCGGCCGCATTCTGATCGGTGACCGCGACGTCACGGATGTCCCCCCGAAGGACCGCGACATCGCAATGGTCTTCCAGAACTACGCTCTTTACCCGCACATGACTGTTGCGGACAACATGGGCTTCGCACTGAAGATTGCCGGCGTCTCCAAGGAAGAGCGCGCCGAGCGTGTTCGCGAAGCCGCCAAGCTTCTTGACCTTGAGGCATACCTGGACCGCAAGCCGAAGGCACTCTCCGGTGGTCAGCGCCAGCGTGTTGCCATGGGCCGTGCAATCGTCCGTAACCCCCAGGTCTTCCTCATGGACGAGCCGCTGTCCAACCTTGACGCCAAGCTCCGTGTCCAGACCCGTACGCAGATCGCATCCCTGACCCGCCGCCTCGGCGTCACCACGGTTTACGTGACGCACGACCAGGTTGAGGCCATGACCATGGGTGACCGCGTTGCAGTCCTCAAGGACGGCCTGCTCCAGCAGGTTGACACCCCGCGCAACCTCTACGACCGCCCGCAGAACGTCTTCGTTGCAGGCTTCATCGGCTCCCCCGCCATGAACCTGCTGGAACTTCCGGTCGTCGACGGCGGCGTTCAGTTCGGTGGCACGGTTTACCCGGTCAAGCGCGACGTCCTCGAAGAAGCACACGGACAGACGGTTACCGTTGGTTCACGTCCGGAAGACCTCGAGACGGTCGGCAACGGCGAAGGCCTGCAGGTTGAGGTTGACGTCGTCGAAGAACTCGGCGCCGATGCCTACGTCTACGGCCACACCATCCTGGATGGCAAGAGCCACGACATCGTCGCCCGCGTTGACGGTCGCCGCCCCCCGATGAAGGGCGAGTCCATTTTCGTTCGTCCGCAGTCCGGCCACGTGCACCTGTTCGACACCAAGACCGGACTCCGCCTGGGCGACTAATCCACCGGCAAAAATCCGCAGTGTGACAGCGGCCCGACCCTTCCCGGTCGGGCCGCTCTCGCGTTAACCTTTCCGCAGAAAGAACTGCATGAACACCACGGATAACCTGATCCCCCGCCCCGCGCACATCGCACCCTCGGACGGTCAGGCTTTCACGCTTGCACCCACTGCCCGGATCGCGGCGAGCCCAGCTGCCGTCCCGGTCGCAGAGCAACTGGCGATGCTGCTTCGCCGCGGCACAGGTTTCGCTCTCCCCATCGTCGAGACGGCCAATGCGGGCGACATCTCCATGGACTTCATGGAAACGCTCGACGGCGGTCCGGAAGCGTACCAGCTATCGGTCACCGTCGACCGTGCACGCCTCACGGCAACAACCCCTGCCGGCCTCTTCAACGCAGTCCAAACGCTCCGTCAGCTGTTCCCGCCCGCCATTGAACACTCCATCACCGGCGCGGACGATTCGAACAACAGCGACAACAGGACCGTCGGCACCTGGGTGATTCCCGCCGTCGAGATTAAGGACGCACCCAGGTTCGCGTATCGCGGCCTCATGCTCGACGTCGCCCGGAACTTCTTCACGGTCCAAGAGGTGAAGGAGCAGATAGATGTCATGACCCAGTTCAAGCTCAACGCATTGCATCTGCACCTGACGGATGACCAGGCCTGGCGTATCGAAATCCGGACACCCAAGGCGAATCCCTCGGGCCTGGACTATGGCAAGCTCACGGAAATCGGCGGAGCAGGCGCCGTGGAGTTCCCCACTGCGGTACCAGTCCGTGGTCGGGATGGGTTCTACACCCAACAGGACTACAGGGAAATCCAGGAATACGCCGCTGCGAGGAACGTCCTGGTGGTCCCGGAAATCGATCTCCCTGGCCACGTCAATGCGGCCCTTGCAGCCATACCGCAGCTCAACCCGGATGGCCGTGCCGCAAGCATGAGCACTTCGGCAGCAGTGGGCTGGTCCACGTTGGATGTGGCCCTTCCTGTGACGTATGAGTTTGTCAGGGAAGTCCTTGAACAATTGGCAGCGATGACTATCGGCCCCTACCTGCACATCGGGGGCGACGAAGCTTTGGTAACGGATCACGAGCATTACGTCAGCATGACGCAGGAGTTCGTGCGGATTGCGGATGAAACCGGCAAGAAAGTAGTTGGCTGGAACGAGTACGCCTCCGTGGACCTCCGTGAGGGCGACGTCGTGCAGTACTGGTTCGGCGACCTCCCCCCTTTGGTTCAGAAGGCAGAGCACATGGGGTCCTTGATGATCATGTCCCCAGCGGCAAACACCTACTTGGACCAGAAGTATGAAGCAACCAGTCCCATCGGCCTTGAGTGGGTGGACGGCGGGCCGTTCACATGGGCCGAGTACTACGACTGGAATCCCGCCCAGGGCGGCCTGCAGGACAACAGGATCCTTGGTGTCGAAGGTCCGCTGTGGACAGAGACAGTCCGCAACAACCAGCAGGCCTACTGGCTCCTGTATCCCAGGGCCGTTTCCTTGGCGGAAGTGGCGTGGTCGGCCCAGGACGCGCGGGACCTTGGTGACTTCCGACGTCGGCTGGGCGCCTTGGGTGAGCGCCTCACGAGGCAGGGCGTCACGTTCCAGGCAGCACCCGACGTCGAGTGGTCCGCGATATCTGAGTTTCCCTTTCCCGCAGCAATGAACGCCAACACCGGCGAGTACGGAACAATTGAAGCATGAGCGAGCAAAACGAAGCCCAGTGGCACGACGAACCGACCGACTACGGGCAGATCGGCAAGCTCCCCAGGACTGAAGCGGCCAGCGCGCAGGATACCGCTCCGCCCGCCAGCGTCATCGGGTCCCTTAATATCACTGCTGCGGCAGCGGATCCTGAGCTGTTGGACCTACCGTGGCACATTGCGCTTGAAGACTGGCCAGCCGAGAATCTCGCGGCCCTCCCCCGCGGTATCTCCCGGCACATCGTGCGTTTCGCCCATTTGGGTGGATCCGTCATCGCCATCAAGGAAACGTCCGAGCATGTTGCCCGCCACGAGTACCACATGCTCCGGAAGCTGGCACGGCTGGATGTTCCTTGTGTTGAGCCCGTGGCCGTCATCACCGGCCGCACCACTGCCGATGGCAAACCCCTGAACCCGGTATTGGTCACCCGGCACTTGAAATTTTCCATGCCCTACCGGGCACTTTTCTCGCAGATGCTGCGCAAGGACACGTTGACGCGCCTCATCGATGCCCAGGCGTTGCTGCTTGTCCGCTTGCACCTCATTGGCTTCTACTGGGGTGACGTCTCGCTTTCCAACACGCTGTTCCGTCGCGATGCCGGTGCCTTTGCCGCCTACCTCGTGGATGCCGAAACCGGCGAGCTCTACCCGGACCTGTCCATGGGTCAGCGCGAGTACGATCTGGAGATCGCCCGCGTCAACATCGCCGGTGAGCTGATGGACCTCCTGGACGGCGGGCTCATCGAGGAAAAGGTTGATCCTGTGGCTACCAGTGAGCTCATCATGGACAGCTACCGCAGGCTCTGGGCTGAGCTGACGGAGAAGGAATCCTTCGAACTCGGCGAGCGCTGGCGCGTGGGAGCCCGCATCCGCCGTCTCAACGAGCTCGGCTTCGACGTCGAGGAATATGCCATCAAGACAACGGCGGATGGTTCAACCATCCAGCTGCAGCCAAAAGTCGTCGACGCCGGCCATCACCAAAGGCGCTTGCTGCGCCTCACTGGGTTGGACGCCCAGGAGAACCAGGCCCGCCGGCTGCTGAACGATATGGACCAGTTCAGGGCGGACAACAACCCTGACCTGGACGAGGAAATCAGCGCCCACGCCTGGGTCAGCCAGATCTTCGAGCCGATCGTGCGGTCTATTCCCCGGCACCTTGCCGGCAAGTTGGAACCGGCCGAAGTTGTGCACGAGGTCCTGGAGCACCGCTGGTACATGAGCCAGAAGCAGGATCGCTACATCCCGCTGGCAGAGACCGTGCAGTCTTACCTGGACACCGTGTTGCAGCACCGCAGGGACGAAGCTGCCATCATGTTGTACCCTGACACCGAGATGCTCAAGATCCTTGAGGTTGAGGTGGAGGAGTCAGGCCGGTACGACGAAGTGGACGAGTACCCGGACTCGGACGACTAACTCAGGGTTCCAGGGTCTCCGCGAGGCCTGCCAGGACGGGTTCCCGGCCGAGCTCAATGTGCGTGTACGCCAGTGAGTAGGCCAGGTCCGGCCGGCCTTTCAGGATGGCGTTGCACAGCTCTTTGTGTTCGTCCCGTTGGAGTTCGTTGCTGCGGTTGTGTGCCAATCCGAAAATCCAGCGCATGCGGCCGAAGAGTGGCTTCACGGACTCAATCAGCAGCCTGTTGCCGGAGAGACGCACGATCTCGGCGTGCAGCTCGGCACTGATCAGCGCTACATCGTCTGCGCGGTCCTCATCGATGGCGGCATTGGAGGCTTCCATCAGTTCCTCGAGCCGACCTGCGGAATGGCCTTCGGCAACGCGGGTGGCAGCCATCCTCGCGGCGAACGTTTCCAGGCAAAGGCGAACGTCGAAGAGCTCGTTGACGTCGGTGAGTGTGAGTTGCCGGACCACGGCGCCGCGGCGCGGGAAGGTGGCCACGAAGCCGTCCTGCTCCAGGCGTTGAATGGCTTCACGGACCGGGATCCGTGAGACGCCGTACATGTCGGACAGTTCCCGTTCGCGCAGGCGCCCACCCTGCGCGAAGGTGCCCGTGACGATCCCCTCCAACACCAGTTGGTAGACCTGTTCCGCGCGGGCCTCGTCATCGCGGCCATTCCCGGTTTCCGGCGTCGCCTCAGCCACTGTCAAACTTCCCTTCATGCCAGCGTCCGCTCCATTCGCCGGCCGGCGCCGGTCAGCGTTCCAACCGAGCATACACGGGTGGAAACAGCTCGTCGGAGGGCGGTTCAAGGCATCATTGGACCCGCGGTTGTTCGTCGCCTGACTTGTTCTTCGCCTGACTGTACGACGGCCTGAGTAACCGGCAAGAGTGGCTTTCGGCGTTGAGCGTTACTCGCCCCTGGCGGTTGGTGCATCATCCAGCGGGGTCCACCAGGTCGCGGGCGGCGTCACCTTGAAGCGGCGCCCGGATACGTCTGATGGAACAATGCGGATGAACTGGTCCTTTTGCCCCGCTTCCCAAGGAAACAGGAGGAGGCCAATGGTATCCAGCACGTCCTGCGTCAGCTTCACGGCGGAAGCTTGCCCTTTGACCACCACGCTCCAGGCCACTCCGGTTTCCGCATCCACACCGTCAGCCTCGATCGCAACAGGAGCGTCACCAAGGGCGGCATGAAGCTTGGTGCCCTCCCCCGTGCGGAAAACCATGGTCCCGTGGTCCACCTTGTAATTCACCGGAAAGATATCCGGGTGATTGTCCACCCACACGGCAAGCCGGCCCACGGAAACTCCACGGAGGAGTTCCCAGCATTCGTTGGTCTCCAGGACTTCAGTGGCGGGGGTATTGGGGGTGTTGTCGCCAGACGTTGAGTTGGTCATATCGCAGAGGATACGCCGGAGCATAGCCCGCCAACAGTGGCCGAACCCCGTCTAACGGACTATTCACCCCCGCATGCGAGGGTGAATAGTCCGTAGGGGGATGAATCGCGGCTAGATAGCCTTCCCCGGATTCAGAATCCCTGCAGGATCGAACAGCTCCTTGATCCGCCGCTGCAATTCCCGCACGGGCTCAGGTTGCTCCAGTCCAAGCCAACGGAGCTTGTACTGGCCCACGCCGTGTTCACCAGTAATCGTGCCGCCCATTTCGAGGCCGATCCTGATCGATTCATCCAATGCAGCGTTGAGGCGTACCAGGGCGTCGGCATCCGTGGCGGGGTCTACCCGGTCCATCCAGAAGGTGGGGTGGAGGTTTCCGTCTCCGGCGTGGGCCACCACTTTGAGGCGGACTTGGAAGCGGTCGGCCATGGCTTCGAGTTCGGCGACGAAGTCCACCAGCCGGGAGCGCGGAACAGCGATGTCCTCGCCTACTCTGAATTCGTCGTCCATTTCCACGCCGCGGCTGTTGCGGCGTAGTTCAACGAGCATCTCGGCTTCTTCGCTGGCTTCGGTGGTGACTGTGGCGCCGCCTTCGGCGAGTACTTGACGGACGACGTCGGCCTCGGCGGCAGCTCCAAAACCGTCCGTCTGGATCAACAGCAAGGACTTGCCACGGGTTTGCAGGTCTGAGCCGTTCATCTCATCGAGCTGTATGAGTGTTCCGTTGTCCAGGAGCTCCATGATGGCTGGCTGGACCCGGGCTTTGCCTACTGCCAGGACGCCTGCGGCGGCGCTGCGGAAGTCTTGGTAGAACGCGGCGATGGTGTGGACCTCGCGGGGCAGGTATTTCAGGCGGACCGTCACGCCCACCACAATTCCGAGTGTTCCTTCGGAGCCCACCAGCAGCGCCGTGAGGTCGTATCCGGCAACGCCTTTGAAGGTCTGGTGCCCAGTGTGGAGCAGTGATCCGTCGGACAACACAACGTCCAAGGCCAGCACGGAATCCCGTGTCACACCGTACTTCGCACAGCGCAGCCCCCCGGCGTTTGTGGCTACGTTGCCACCGATGGTGGACATCTTGTAGCTCGCCGGATCCGGCGCATACATGAGCCCGTGTTCGGTGGCTGCGGCATTCAGGTCAGCGTTGATGACTCCAGGTTCGACGACGGCGGTCTCGTCGTCGGGGTTGAGGTCCAGGATGCGGTTCATCCGTTCCAGGCTGAGTACGATGCAGCCTTGGGTGGCGTGCGCGCCTCCCGAGACACCCGTCCCGGCACCTCGCGCGACGATTGGCACCTTGTGGGCAGCGCAACTGCGAACGATGTTTTGAACGTCTGCCACGGATTCGGCCCACACGACGGCGAGTGGCAAGTGCCGTTCCAGCAATGGCCCTTGATCTACGGAATAGACGGTAAGGGTGGCTTCATCTTCCGCGATCTGGCCTGGGTGCAGTCCGGCGGCCAGGCTCTGCAAGAAGGCGCTGTGGCTGGCGTCCGTTTGCTGGTCAGCTTCCTGGCGGCCGACTGTGCGGCCTTTGATGCTTTCCTCTGTTGTTCCGGCCATAGCCGTTTCGTCCGACAAGGTGGTCCCTTCACACATGAGCTCCGCGGACACGCCAAATCGGCAGTCTTCGCAGAGTTTTCAGTGCTCCCAGTCTAGTCAGCGCCGCCCGCCACCGTGGGAACATCGGTTCCTGGCAGGGTCCAGATGCCAGCTGAAATTCCGTCGGCGCACAGAAGCACATCGCCCCCTATCCCCCGGCTCGTCGAGATGTTCCCAAAGCAGTGCACCGGTGCGGCGGACAGCGATTCGAGTTGAGCCGTGGAAAGGACGGCGTTGTCCACGGGGACCTGGGCAGAGTCGCGGGCGGCCATGACCATGACTGCGGAACCGGCCGTCTCTCGCACGAAGACCAGCGCGTCACCTTCAGCGTGGATCCAGCGCACCCCGCCTTCGGTCAACGCCGGCAGCTCACGCCTGATCTGCCCCAGCGCTGAGTAGAAGGAAAGCAGGTCCTTGACAGGCTGGCGGCCGGATTTTTCTTCCTGCCAACCCCACGGCATGGGCGTCCTGGAGTCCTCGCCATTGAAACCTTCAAGGCCGAACTCGTCTCCCGCGAACAAGACAGGGATGCCCGGCAGGGTGAAGGTGAGCATGGCGCCAACTTCCTGGCCGCCGTCGATCATTACTGTCGCTGCGCGTGCGGTGTCATGCGTATTGAGCGCATTCATGGTGTTATTTCGCACACCCCAGCTAAATCCTGCTGCGAGCTCCTGATGCGTGGCCAGGAAGTCTTCGGCCTCGATCTTGTTGGGCCTAGCCTGGGGCGAGCCGAAGAAGTTTACGTGCGGCGCATCCCCCGCAAGCCAGGACCACAAAGGCCGGGTGAGGTTGGAGTACGTCATCGCACCGTGCCAGTGCTCACCCGTGAAGTCCGTCGCGGCGTCGGAGGTGGACTCGGCCAACAAGGCCGCATCGGGGTTGATCTCGCGAACCCGCTCCGCGATAAGCCGTGCAACCTCGTGATTCAGGTCCACGGAGCCAAGGCGCCCGGTCATATTGCCGACGTCTATCCTCCAGCCATCCAGGTTGAAGGGCGGCTTGAGCCAGCGGCCAACCACTGAATCGTCGTCCGTCACGAAACGCCGCCGGAGGGCATCCGAAGACCAGTTGAGTTTGGGCAGCGACGGCACACCCCACCACGACTCGTACGTCGAATGGTCCTCGTTGAAGTAGTAATAGCCCGCTTCCTCTGAGCCGGGATCGGCGAGCGCCTTCACGAACCAGTCGTGTGCATCGCCAGTGTGATTGGCGGTGAGGTCGCCCATCACACGAATACCCCGGGAATGCGCCGCCTCTACCAGCTCCACCAGCGCTTGGTTCCCGCCAAGGAGGGGGTCCACGGAGTCGAAGGTAGAGGCGTCGTAGCGGTGGTTGGAACGGGCAGGGAAGAACGGTGTCAGATAAAGAACATCGACGCCCAGTTCCTGGAGATGGTCCAGCTTCCCCGTAATTCCGTGCAGGTCGCCGCCGTAAAACTGAATGGGCGTTTCCCGCCCCGTAGCCACCACTGGCTCGTCCCACGAGCTGCCCACAGCCCAGTCCGGTAGCGGGTGCGCATCGGACTGGGCAGAGCGGGCGAAGCGGTCCGGAAACACCTGGTACATCGTGGCCCGATGCAGCCAATGCGGTGCCGGGGCAAACGTGGTCAGGCGAAAGTCCGCTGAATCAGAAACGTCCCTGTTGAAAAGTCCTTGGGCGTTGAGGTTCCAGTAGTGCCGCCCACTTGCGCTGCTGGTGGGAGCACCGGACGTGGTTCCGACACGGCTGTTTGCTTCGATTTCCAGGAGGAAGCGGTATTTAGCCACAGGATTGGCCACCAACATGGCTGCTTCCCACCAGTCCCAGCCATCAATGGTGCCGAGCCGGATCGCGGCGTCGTAGCGTGGTTCGCCGTCCTGCAAGGAACGGACCCAAACGCGGGACGCGGAACCCCACTCCTGCGGAACCCGCAGCCGGAGCCGAACAATATTGCCCAGGGAAATCCGTCCGGGAGCAGGACCCGAAACATGAAGAGCGGATCCGTCGTGATGTGGAATGACAAGCGTCATTGTCATCCTTTCACTGAGCCGGCCGTAAGTCCGCTGACGATGTACTTCTGCAGGAAGAGGAACAGCGCCATGACCGGGATAGCGGCGATAACAGCGCCGGCGGCGAAGACGCCCCAATTCTCGGAACGCTGCTGTGCCACGTAGGAATAGAGCCCGACGGCGAGTGTCTGGCTGTCAGGATCGGTCAGGACAACGCTGGCGATCACGAACTCGCTGGAGATACCGATGAATGCCAGCAGCCCAACAACCGCCAGGATGGGAGTGACCAGGCGCAGAATAATGCCGAAGAAGATCTGGATGTGGCTGGCGCCATCGATCTTTGCAGCTTCGTCCACGGACTGCGGGACCGTGTTGAAGAACCCGTACATAAGGTATGTGTTCACGCCCAGCGCCCCGCCCAGGTACACCATGATGAGCCCCAGCTGGCTGCCAAGGCCCAGGGCCGGGATCACCTCCGAGATACCGCTGAGGAGGAGGAAGATCGCGACGACGGCCAGCAGTTGCGGGAACATCTGCAGCAGGAGCAGGGTCAACAGTCCTACCCGGCGGCCCTTGAAGCGCATGCGGGAGAACGCGTAGGCGGCCATCGCCCCCAGAAAGACTGTGGCGGCGGACGTCACCAGGCCCACCACCAGGGTATTGAGGAACCAGCGCCCGAAGGGACGGCTCGGATCGTTGAAGAGCGCCATGAAGTTGCCGGTATCAAACCTGGAGAACAGACCGTTGGAGCCTACCAAGGTGCCGTTGGAGTCCAGTGCTGCCGACAAAACATAGAGCAGCGGGAACACGGCAAAGATGGTGGTTACGATGCCGACGGCGTGCCGCCAGCCTTTGTCTTTGAACCAAACCCCAAAGGGACGCCGCTTTGGCACCAACGGTGCGGGACCGCCGTCGTGAGCCTGTTCAATGGTGGGGAGGGTGCGTACCTGTGCCTCGCTCATTAGTTCACGTCCTCGAGTGCTTTGGTCTGCTTGAAGCTGATGGCCGAAATCGTGGCCACGATGATGAAGATGATGATGGCGAGCGCGCTGGCCAGTCCGTAGTCGCGACCGGTGCCTTGGCCGAACGCCACCTTGTAGACCAACGTGATCAGGATGTCCGTGGCTCCGATATCGCGATCGGTGTCTGCAAAGCGCGGCCCGCCGCCGGTCAACATGTAGATGACATTGAAGTTGTTGAAGTTGAACGCAAAGGAGGAGATCAGCAGCGGCGCAACCGAGACCAGCAGCAGCGGCAGCTTGATGGAGCGGAAGACGCGCCAAGGGGACGCTCCATCCATGCGGGCAGCCTCATCAATTTCTGTTGGCAAGGATTGGAGTGCCCCGGTGCAAACGAGGAACATGTACGGGAATCCGAGCCACACATTGACCACCAGCACACTGACCTTGGCCAGGACTGGGTCCGTGAGCCAGCCAATGTTCGCCCCGCCCAGCAGAGTCTGGTTGAGCCAGCCGAACTCGGGGTTGAGGATGCCCGACCACACCAAACCGGACAGGAACGCCGGGAAAGCGTAGGGCAAAATCATCAGGATCCGGTAAACCCTTTTGCCGCGGAGATCCTCACGGTTGAAGGTGATGGCCAGGAAAAGCCCCACGGCGAAGGTCAAGGCAACGGACGCTACGGAGAAGGTGAACGTCCAAAGGATCACGCCCAGGAGTGGACCGCGGAGGCTCGGATCGGTGAAGGCCCGGGCGAAGTTATTCATGCCGACGTCGATCTTCCAGCCGGTGGCCAACGTCTCTCCGTTGGCGTCCGCGAAGGCGCCCTTGCCACTGTCGCGGTAGGCCTTGCCGGTCTCGCTGTCAGTGAAGGTATCGGTGGCGGCGTCGTAGCTCAGTGCTGGCTTGAACTGGTAGGCCGTGCTGCCATCCGCGGTGCGCAGGGTCCCATTAGAGGGATCCTCTGAAACGGGAACGGTAATCTTCAGGATTTCCTGCTGGTTGGCCACGATCTCCTGGAACTTCAGTGTTTCGTAGCCAGGCAAGGAGTTGGCCTTGCCGGTGGAATCCTTTCCCGCCCCGGAGACCTCAGAGAGTGGCTCCTGGGTGCTGCCTATCTGAGCTTTGCCGGACGGGTCAGTAAACAACAGGTAGAACGTGCCGCCCTTGGTCAGCACTGCTGCCTTGTATGCGGGCGAATCCGGGACGCGCTTCTGAGCCGTCAACTGGATGGCCGCGATGGCGTCTTCCTTGGTGCTGTTGTGCCCGTCGCCGTAATTGGTGAAGGCGATGTAACCGCTGAAGAACACCACCAGGACCTGGAACACCAGCAGGAACAGCACACCCGGAGCCAGATACTTCGCCGGCAGCCCGCCCTTGCGCAAATAGATCCAGTTAATAGCCAGGACCACCAGTGAGGACACAACCAGCGCTGCCCACGATTGGCTCAGGAACAGCATCATCAGCACGTACACAGCAAAGGCATCCACCAGGCCCAACAGCACGATCTTAAGGATGGTGCCCTTGAGGGAGTCGGGGCCCCGGCGGCCGCTTCGTACATTGAGGCGGGCAGCGTTCTGGTGAACAGCGTTCTGGTGGGCAGCGTTCTGGTGGGCAGCAGCGCGAGGCGGCTGCACCCGCGTCGTACTCGTTGTGCTGGCTGGCAGTTCGTGGAGATCTGGCTTTGGCATTTTGGATCCTTGGAGTAAAGCAGTTTGCGGCGGGCACGGGCCGGACGGTGGGGCCGGGGCTGGACGGCGGGCACCGTCCGGCCCCGGGCAGACCGGGGGAATCACCGGTTGCGGCGTCAGCCGCCGATCTTGGACTTGATGCTCGCGGCCATCTTGGTCCACGCTTCAGCGGGATCGCCCTGGCCCTTGATGATGGCCAGTTCCGTGGCGCCCCAGTCAGCCCAGACGGCGCTCATTTCGGGGATGGCCGGCATGGGCACGCCCGTGGCGCCGATCTTGCCGAAGGCCTCCACGACGGGATCGCTGGCTGCCTTCTCAAAGGATGCCTTGAGTGCCGGCGGGCGACCGCCTGCCGTGTACATGGAGTCCTGAGCGGACTCGGAGGTGAGGTAGTTGGTGACGAATTCATTGGTGGCCAGGGCATTGGCACTCTTGGCGCTGATGAAGAACCCGTTGACGCCAATGAATGGCTGGGCAGCTTCGCCACCGACCGTGGGCAGCTCATCAACTGCGAACTTGATGCCCTTCTTCTGAACGTCCGGCACGTTCCATGGGCCCGTCAGGAAGTACGGGGATTCTCCGGCAAGGAACTTCTCCTTGGCGATGTCGCCGGTGATGTTGGAGTTGATGATTTTCTCACCGGCGTCGCCCCAGGCCGCCAGCTTCTTGGCGAATTCGACGCCGGCAGCGTCACCGATGAGAAGCTGCTTGGCATCGTAACCGCCGTCGGCGTTCTTACCGAAAACCTGCGAACCCATGGAGGACTGCAACGGGTACAGGTGGTACGGATCGCCCTGCTTGGGATCCATGCCCACCAGGAACGGGAACGTGGCTTTGCCCTCTGCAACGGCCTTCTTGCCGTTGGCCACTACCTCATCCAGGGTGTTCGCCTTGCTGTCCACGATGCTGGTGTTGCGGAGGAGGGCAATGTTCTCGATGGCGTACGGGACGCCATAGACGGCGCCGTTGTAGGTCATGGCCTTGATAGAAGAATCCTGGAACTGGCTGGCTTTGTCGCCCAGTTCCACCGGTGCGATCACACCGTTTTGAACGAACTTTCCAATCCAGTCGTGCGGTCCAACGATCAGATCGGGGCCTTGGCCGGTAGGAACCTGAGTGATGAAGTCATCGCGGACCGCAGCGAAGTCCTTCACTACGAGCTTGACTTCGATGCCGGTGTCGGACTTGAACTTTTCGGTGATGTCCTTCAACGCCGGCGATCGTTCGGCGTCCACCCACATGGTGATGGTGCCGGCGCCGGCTGCCTTGAGGTCCTGCTTTGCGGCTTCCGAGCTGGGAGCGGTGGAGGCAGTGCCGCCACAGGCGCTCAGGGCCAGGGCTGCGACCACGGAGATCGCGCCGGTAGCGAAGACGCGGCGGGTGGTCTGAGTCGCGAGGGTGTTATGCACCTTCATTGGTGTCCCTTTCCTTATGTGCTTCGACGGCGGGGGCTCCAGGCCCAGCGGCAGCGTCGGTGATGCGGCTCACAACTGCAAGCGCTTCCACAGCGTACATGTCTAAATGCGAGTTGGTAAACCACGACACTCCGTAACGTTGTCCTGGGAGGGTCACTTTCACTGTAAGCGTTTCCAATTGGGTGCGTGGTCTTCTACCATGTGTTCATGTCTGTTGATTCATTGCTCCCAGTTGAGGCGTCCGCGCCCTCTGCAGCTTTCGCTACATTGACGCCCGTCCACTCGGCCTCCGCGGCTCACGGATGGTGGCGCTCCGCGGTCATCTACCAGATTTATCCGCGGTCCTTCCGGGACCTCAATGGCGACGGAATCGGCGACCTCGCGGGTATCACGCACGAACTCGCCCAGCTCACCGAACTGGGCGTTGATGCCGTCTGGCTCTCGCCGTTCTACCGCTCACCGCAGCGGGACGCGGGTTATGACGTCAGCGACTATTGCGATGTCGATCCGCTGTTTGGAAGCCTCGCGGACTTCGACGCCCTGATCTACGAAGCCAACCGGCTGCACCTGCGGGTCATTGCAGATCTCGTTCCCAACCACTGCTCGGACCAACACGCCGCCTTCCAGGCCGCACTCGCGGCTCCGGCGAACAGCCGCGAGCGTGACATGTTTATCTTCCGGGACGGCCAAGGACCTGACGGAAGCGAGCCTCCCAACAACTGGCAGTCCCATTTCGGTGGCCCCGCCTGGACCCAGATTGTGGAACCGGATGGCCGGCCCGGGCAGTGGTACCTGCACCTCTTTGATTCCTCGCAACCGGATTTCAACTGGGACAACGATGCTGTGCACGCCGAGTTTGAGCGGGTCCTCCGATTCTGGCTGGACCGGGGAATTTCCGGTTTCCGGGTGGATGTTGCCCACGCACTGGTCAAGGCAGCCGGCCTGCCCAACTGGGGTGGACGCGCGGATGGCAACAGCTCGCACGGCTTCCCCGGCCACGAGGCGCCCATGTTCGGACAGCCCGCGCTGCACGATATCTACCGGCGCTGGCGCTCCATCCTGGAGGAATATGGCTCCGACCGAATCCTCTGCGCCGAAGCCAATGTCGATCCCCTGCCCCGGCTGGCTCAGTGGGTCCGGCCTGACGAGATGCACCAGGCCTTCAATTTCCCGTACCTGCACGCTGGCCTGGACGTGAACCGCCTCCGCCATATCATCACCGATTCTCTGGTCTCGCTGGACGCGGTTGGCGCACCGAGCACGTGGGTGCTGTCCAACCACGACGTCGTCCGGCACGCCACCCGATTCGGTTACGACGGGCCGGGTCCCCGCGATGGCGACGGAATCGGCGCCGACGACTTACAGCCCAATGAAGAACTCGGACGACGGCGGGCTGCCGCGGCCACCATGTTCATGCTTGGCCTCCCCGGTGGCGCCTACCTGTACCAAGGGGAAGAGCTTGGGCTGCCTGACTCCACAAGCATTCCCGGGAGCATGCGCCAGGACCCCACCTTCGCCCGGACCGGCGGAGAAAGGATAGGCCGCGACGGCTGCCGTGTGCCGTTGCCGTGGCGTTCCTCGGAGTTGCACGCCGGTTTCGGCCATGGCCAGGATCCCTGGCTGCCGCAACCAGAGTCATGGGCGGCATTGGCGAGGGACAAGCAGCAGGAGGATCCGGCGTCGCACCTTAACCTTTACCGGGAAATGCTTGCCCAACGCGCCGAACGTCGATTGGGCCAGGGTTCCCTGGCCTGGGTGGAGGATTACTGCACCGAGTCCTCGCTCGCATACCTCAACGGCGACACCCTGGTGATCATGAACGTGGGTAACGAGCCCATGCCGCTTCCCGAGGGCAAGGTAATCCTTCGGAGTTCAACGGCAGATGGCGCCCTTGCCTTGGGCTCCGATCTGCAGGGCACGGATCTACTTGGCGCGGGTCTACTAAGCTCGGGGGAGAGCATCTGGCTCACAACCAACTAACTTTCCCACCGAGGAGCAGCATGACCGGCATTAAGGACGTAGCCGAGCGATCGGGGCTCTCCGTTGCCACGGTTTCACGCGCGCTCAGTGGCAAAGGCAACGTCTCCCCCGCCAGTCGGGAACGCGCACGTGCAGCAGCAGCCGAGCTTGGCTTCGTGCTCTCCTATCACGCCTCCAGCCTTGCCTCCGGCCGTACCCACAATGTTGGCCTGGTGGTTCCCTCTGTCCACCGCTGGTTCTATTCGGCGGTGATCGAGGGTGCCTCCGCTGCGCTTCTGAGCGCGGGATACGACCTCACGCTCTACAACATCGGCGAAGACCCCCAACACCGGCACAGCGTGTTCAACGACTTCCTGCTGCGCAAGCGCGTAGACGCGGTCATTGCGGTCTCCTTGGAGCTTAGCGAAGACGAGATGCAGCAACTCCTTGCCGTTCACCGGCCGATCGTGGGCATCGGCGGCCCCCTTCGGGGAGCGTCGACCATTCGGATCGATGATTCCGCGATCGCACAGCAAGCCACAAACCACTTGATCCGCCTGGGTCACAGCAAGATCGCCCACATGACCGGCGAAGAAGCGTACGAGCAGGACTTCCAGCTTCCCGGGACGCGGCGCGGTGGGTTCGAGAAAGCAATGAACGACGCCGGCTGCGCGGTTCTGCCCGAATGGATCGTTTCCGCTGACTTCACCATCGAAGGCGCTTACGCCGCAGCCCGGCAACTGCTGGGGGGCGCACCAGAGCGACCGACCGCGGTGTTTGCTGCATCAGACGAGATGGCCATCGGCACCATACTGGCTGCGCGTGACTTCGGCCTGCGGATTCCCGAGGACCTCTCGGTTATCGGCATCGACGGACACGACCTCGGGAAGGTCATGGGCCTCACCACCATCGACCAGGACGCGAAGGGACAAGGAGCCCTGGCTGTGCGCACCTTGCTGGGCGCCATCAACAATGGCCTGGTCCTTGAACCTGCTGATACTGAACATCCCACCAAGCTCGTGATTCGTTCGAGCACGGCTGTGCCCAGGAACGACGCCGCCTAGGCCAGGGCTGCTCCCCGGGAAAAAGGGCTACCCCTCCAGCACCTTTTCCATGGCCAGTTCCCGCTTGGACGTGTCCTGGGGATAAGGCCGGCTGTCCCCTGTGGGGTTGAAACCGTGCCTCCGGTAGAAAGCCAACGCCCTCGTATTGTCCTCGTGAACGCCCAACTCCAGGAGCTTGGCGCCCAAGTCGATCCGGGCAGCCTCGCACGCCTGGTCAAGGAGTTCATCCGCCAATCCCAAACCTCGATGTTCGGGGGCAACGTAGACACTTATCAGCATGGCTTGGAGTGGCTTCTGCTGGTCTTGGGGATTCTTCAGGACAACCCTCATGAGCCCACAGAACCGGCTTTCGTCCACGCCACCGTCAGCCACCAACGTCACACTCGAATCGCCGGCCATAGCGGCAGCCCGTTCCTGCCATTGCGCATCCGTTTGCCGCCGCGCCGCCTCCAGGCTTTCGACATAAGCCATGGGCGTGTCCGCCAGCATTTCCAGCCGGACTTTCCTCAGCAGACACCAATCTTCAGCACGAAGTCGCCTGACCCTAGGCAACGGTCCCGCCCATGAACCGTACATAGCGTTCCAGGACACGAGGCCAACCTTCCGCATACGATGCCCGGCTGGCAGCAGGATCCTCGGCGCCTTCCCAACCGTCGTGAACCAAGCGCACCTCCGTGCCACCCTCCACCGCCCGGAACGAGACCCTCAATTCTGTGGACCAGAGAGGCGTGCTCGCCGGATACCAGCTCGCGTGGAAGGACATCGGGGGCTGCCAGTCATCGATGGTTCCCCAGACAGAAGTGCGCCCGTCCTCGGCCGTCTCGAGGATCAGGTTCTCCTCGAACTCCACGTGTGATCCCACGCCGAACACACTCTCCTCTTCGAGGGGCCACCACAGATGAGGATGGTCCGTAAAACCCAAAAAGGCATGTGAAACGCTGGTTGGCACCACCACTGTCACCACCAAGGGCTCAAGTTCGTTGGTGTCCTGTGACGAGGGCCCGGGCTCCGGCTCGGGATGACTGAAAATACTGTCCATGACCACCAACTGTACCGGTGCGGAAACGCTCATTTCCCCCGGCAACCGTGTACACCCAGGGGTGCTGGGGGATGGCTTGGTTGCGCAGCCCGTTAGCGCGGTGTTAGAGTCCCGTTGATCGTGATCTATCAACAGGAGGTGAGACCCATGAACGCAGTATCCGCAATGGGTGCTCCCCCGCAGTACACGATCTCGCGACTGATCTAGTCGCCAGCGGGAGCGCCACAGAGGCAATTCGCGAAAGGCGACTCCCATGAACACAACACCTCTTTCTACTCTGCCCGTCTCATCGACGACCACCACTGAGCAGCCACAGTCCCCTCAGGATCAGCCGGGGGAAAAACCCACCACGACTCCTGGGCATAGAAGCGGCCGGGCCTTGGTCCTTGGCGGCGGCGGATCCACAGGCAATGCGTGGCTGATCGGCGTCATCGCCGGATTGTCCGATGGCGGCATGGATGTGACCGGAGCTGACTTGACGATCGGCACGTCAGCAGGCTCCACGGCAGCGGCACAGCTGGCTGGCGCGAGCCCTTCAGAGCTGTATGCCGCTACCCTTGCCGCCCAACCCCAGCCGCAAAGACTGCGGCCACCGCAGGCCACTCCTCCGGCCAATCCCACCCAGCCCAATCCGGCGCAGCTCAATCCAGCGCAGTCCAATCCAGGGCAGTCCAATCCAGGGCGGCAAGTGGTGGACCAGTTGGAAAGAACGCGAAAAATCATCGAGGCCTCTACGGATCCTGCGGATATGCGCCGCAAGATGGGCGCTGCAGCGCTCGAGTTGCCTGCTTCGGCGGACGAATCACGGCAAACGCAGTGGCGTGCAACCGTCGCCTCCCGTCTGCCAAGTCTGGCGTGGCCGAAACGGAGAGTACTCATCACGGCGGTTGATGCCAAGACCGGTCAGCCGGTCGTCTTCGATCATCACAGCGGAGTCGAACTGGTGGATGCTGTAGCCGCCAGTTGCGCCAGCGGGTTTGCCTTTAGCATTGGCGACGGCCGATACATTGATGGGGGTTACCGGTCCAACGCGGAGAATGCCGACCTGGCAGCAGGATACGCACGGGTCCTGGTGCTGTCACCATTTGGGGGCAGAACGCGGACTCCACTGGAGTGGGGCCTGCATCTTGCGGCACAGGTGGACGCATTACGCGCCGGCGGCAGCAGGGTCGAAACGATCTTCCCGGACAGCGACTCCGAGCACATGTTCGGAGCCAATGCGATGGACGTGTCAATGCGCCCGGCGGCTGCGCAGGCCGGTTACCACCAAGGTCGGTCCCTCGCGGAGCAACTCAGCGGGTTCTGGAACGGCTAAACAGGGGTTAAATGGGGAAGCCCCGGCCGTGGTGGTCGGGGCTTGCCCTGCTAAATGTGCTCATGCTGGTTAATGTGGGAGACCCCCCGACCCGTGGTGGGTTGGGGGGTCTCGACCTAATGTGTGTCCGGCGGTGTCCTACTCTCCCACACCCTCCCGGGTGCAGTACCATCGGCGCTGTGGGTCTTAGCTTCCGGGTTCGGAATGGGACCGGGCGTTTCCCCCACGCTATGACCGCCGTAACCTTGTTACCCGTCCCCCCGCACCGGTTGTGGTGGGGGTGGGAAGCTTTGTGGTTACAACATTGTGGTGTTGTTATTTTGTTGTGGTTTTTGTTCCTGCGAGCAACGGGTTTTGTTGTTCGGGAACCACATAGTGGACGCGTGCAGTGTTGTGTGTGGTGTAAGTTGTTGGCCTATTAGTACCGGTCAGCTTCACGAGTCTTTAGTCCTCGCTTCCACATCCGGCCTATCAACCCAGTGGTCTGGCTGGGGGCCTCTCACACAAATTGTGTATGGAAATCTCATCTTGAAGCGAGCT